>NZ_JBIQHY010000175.1:0-10347 GCF_044508335.1 Actinomadura sp. | reverse complement strand
AGCGAACCGGGGGGCGCGGGGGGTCGTCCCCCCGCAAGAAGCAGGGATGAGCGAAGCGAACCGGGGGGCGCGGGGGGTCGTCCCCCCGCAAAGAGCAGGGATGAGCGAAGCGAACCGGGGGGCGCGGGGGGTCGTTCCCCCCAGGAAGCAGGAGTGATGGTCCAGGTGGAGCGGGCGCCGCGGCTCCGGCGGTTCGAGTTCGCGCCCGTGCGGGGGATCTGGCGGCACGAGCTGGCCCTCTACAAGCGGTATTGGAAGTCGCAGTCGTTCGCCTCGATGGTGGAGCCGACGTTCTTCCTGCTCGCTTTCGGCTACGGGTTCGGGTCGATGGTCGCGATGATCGGCGACTTCCGGTACCTCGACTTCGTGGCGACCGGGGTCGTCGGGACGGCGGCGCTGTTCACGTCGGTGTTCCCGGGCATGTTCAACGGCTACATCCGGCGCGTGTTCCAGCACACCTACGACGGGATGCTGGCGGCGCCGGTGGACGTGCACGAGCTGGTGACGGCCGAGGCGCTGTGGATCGCGGCCAAGTCGGCGGTGTACTCGTGCACGCCGCTCGTGGTGGCGCTGTTCTTCGGCCTCGACCCCTCGGCCGGGATGCTGCTGGTGCCGTTCGTGACGTTCTTCACCGCGCTCGGCTTCGGCCTGTTCGGCATGTGGACGTCCTCGGTGGTCCCGTCGATCAACTCGTTCGACTACGTGATCACCGGCGTGGTGACGCCGCTGTTCCTGATCGCGGGGACGTTCTTCCCGGTGACCGCGCTGCCGGACTGGGCGCAGGCGGTCTCCTACTTCAACCCGCTCTACCACTGCGTGGAGCTGGTCCGGGACGCGGTCTTCGGGCTGGACCCGCCGGCCGACCTCGGCCACCTGGGCGGCCTGGTCGCGTTCGCGGCGCTGATGTGGGTGATCGCCGTGCGCGGCATGCGGCGGCGGCTCATCGACTGACCCGCCCGGAGGCGATTGACGGGCCCGATACCCTGTCCCTACGCTGACGCGAATCTTCTTCACGTTGCGCAGCTCAGAGAGGTCGGGCCGTATGACCCAGGGCATCACCGCGCGGGACCGCCAGGCCCGGTTCGCCGCGTACACGGCGTTCGCCGTCCAGGGGCTCTGCTTCGCCTCGCTGGTGACACAGGTCCCGCAGATGCAGAAGGCGCACCACCTGAGCGACGCGGTCCTCTCGCTGGTGCTGCTGATGGTGCCGCTGATCGCGGGAGTGGGCAGCGTCGCGTCCGGCGCCCTGTTCCAGCGCTTCGGCAGCGGACCGGTGCTGCGGGTCGCCCAGCCGGCCGTCGCGGTCACGATCGCGCTGATCGGCCTCACCGGCGACAACGACATCGCCCTGTACGTCGCGGTCGCGGCGTTCGGCCTGTTCGTCGGCGCGGTGGACGCGTCGATGAACGCGCAGGCGGTCGCCGTCGAGCGCCGCTACGGGCTCAGCCTGATCACCGGGTTCTACGCGGTGTGGAGCATCGCGGGCATCCTCGGGGGGCTCTGGGCGTCGCTGTCCAACAAGGTCGACCTGTCGCTGGTCGCCTGCTTCGCGATCGCCGCCGCGGTCGGGATCACCGCGTCCCTCGCCACCGGGCACCGCCTCTACCGCCGCGCGGAGGAGGGCGACGGGCCGACCGCCGAGGAGCTGAAGGCCGCCGGGCGCAGCGTCCCGTGGCGCCCGATCCTCGTGGTCGGCGCCGCCATGGCGGTCGCGTACCTCGCCGACGCGGCGATCTCCAACTACGGCGCCAAGTACCTGGACGACGAGCTGTCCGCGAGCGACTGGGTCGCGCCGCTCGGCTACGTCGCCTACCAGATCACGATGGTGATCAGCCGGGGCGTCGCGGACTTCGCCGTCCGCCGCTCGGGCGCCGTCCAGGTGGTGCGGGTCGGCGGCCTGGTCGGCATCATCGGCATGGCGGGAGTGGTCGCCGCGCCGAACGCCGGCTTCGCCATCGCCGCGTTCGCGCTCGCCGGGCTCGGCCTCAGCGTGATCGCCCCGGTGTCCTTCTCCGCCGCGGGACGGGTCGACCCCACGGGCCTCGGCGTCGCCGTGGCCCGCGTGAACATCTTCAACTACGTCGGATTCGTGCTGGGCGCCGCGGTGGTCGGCGCCATCGCCCCGATGAGCGCCGACCACGGGCTGCGGATCGCCTTCATCGTCCCCACGGCCCTGATCCTGGTCGTGTTCATGACCGCCAAGGGCTTCGCCCCGGAACCGGTGAAGGGCGCCAAGCCGGACACCCCCGCCATGGAGCGCCCCGCCGTCTGAGCCTCACGGGGCCGCCCCCGGGCTCATGCGTCTTCGAGGGATTTGATCGCCCGTTCGCCTTCGGCCCGGGCCTCCTCGGGGGTCATGTCCTTCAGCGCGCGGCTGAGCGCCACCTCCGCGGCGTCGGCGGCGGCGCGCAGGGTCACCGCGTGCTCCTGTGCCCGTTCGAGGTCGCCCAGGCCGATGCAGTCGAAGGCCACCTGCGCGTCGTGGCCGGCCATCTTCAGTTGCCGCGCGGCCTCATCCAGACTCATCCGTACCTCCTACACCGGGGATGCGAGTCCTACCCACCGGCACCGTGGGTAACCGCTTGACCCAGCAGTTCCGCGGCCTTGACCAGGCGGGTCTCCGAGAGGCCGGCGTAGCCGAGGACCAGCGCGGGCGGCGCGGCGGCGGCGCGGCCCGGCGACCACAGCGAGCGGGCGCCGGTGACCGCGACGCCCTCCCGCGCGGCGCGGGCCACGACCTCGTCCTCGTCGCATCCGGCGGGCAGCTCCACGTAGAGGTGGATGCCCGCTGAGACGCCGTGAACCCTCGCGTCGGGGAGGTGCGCGGCCAGCGCGCCCGCGAGGGCGTCCCGGCGGGCCCGGTACCGGCGCCGCATGGTGCGCAGGTGCCGGTCGTACCCGCCGCCGCGCAGGAACTCGGTCAGCGCGTGCTGCTCCAGGACGGGCGCGCCGAGGTCGGTGCGGGCGCGGTGCTCGCCCAGCCGCCCGGCGACGGACGGCGGCGCGACGGCCCAGCCGAGCCGCAGTGCGGGGGCGAGCGACTTGCTCACCGAGCCGAGCAGCACGACGCGGTCGGGATCGACCCCTTGGAGGCAGCCGACGGGGTCGCGGTCGTAGCGGAACTCGGCGTCGTAGTCGTCCTCCAGGATCAGGCCGTCCACGTCCCGCACCCAGGCGATCAGCTCGGCGCGCCGGGCCGGGGACAGCACGACGCCGGTCGGGTACTGGTGCGCGGGCGTGACCAGGACGGCCCGCGCGCCGCTGCGGGCCAGCGCCGCGACGTCCAGGCCCTCGGCGTCCACCGGGACGCGGGCGAGCCGCAGCCCGGCGGTCTCCATCATCGGCAGCTGCCGGGCGCTCGTCGGGTCCTCCACCGCGAGCTCGCGGTGCCCGGCGTCGCGCAGCATCGCGAGCAGGGCGGACAGCCCGTGCGCGACGCCGTTCATGACCACGACCCGGGCGGGGTCGGCGTGCGCGGCGCGGACCCGGCCGAGGTAGCCCGCCAGCTCGGCGCGCAGCGCGGGGACGCCGGCGGCGTCGGGGTAGCCGAGCGCGTCGTTCGGGAGCGTGCGCAGCGCGGCGCGGGCGGCCGCGATCCAGCGTTCCCGGGGGAACGCCGCCAGGTCGGGCCGGCCGGGGGTCAGGTCGTAGGGCAGCGGGGCCGGGGCGCCGTCCGGCCGCACCGGCGCGCCCTGCCGCGGACGCGCCGCCGCCTCGTCGGGGCGGGCGAGCGGCGCGATCCGGGTGCCGTCCCCGCGCCGGGCGATCAGGAAGCCCTCGGCGGTGAGCTGCTCGTAGGCGGCGACGACGACGCCCCGCGAGACGTCCAGGTCGCGCGCCAGGTCGCGGCTCGACGGCAGCCGGGTCCCGGCGGTCAGCCGGCCGGAGCGCACGGCCGCGCGGAAACCGGCGGCGATCTGCGCCGCCAGCCGCCCCGCGGACCGGTCCAAGGGAAGGTGAATGTCGGTCACATCACACTCAGCGCCGAGGGGCGCCACAAGCGTTACGAGACCGGTTATGGCCCATTGGCCAGTGCATGGATTGGCCCTGTTTGGCAAGCCAATGCGCTTCTAGCGTCGTCCCCATGAACGGCTCTCAACGACGCGGCACGGCCGGTGCCGCCACCGCGATGTTCATGGTCGGCACCCTGACGGCGGTGTCGGCGACCATCGCCTCCTACCCCCTCTTCGGCGGCCAGGCGGTCCGGTACGCGGTGGCCGCCGCCGTCCTGCTGCTGGTGGCCCGCCTCACCGGCGGGCCCGGCGCCCGCCCGGGGCCGCGCGACTGGCTGCTGCTGCTCGCGCTGGCGGCGACGGGCCTGGTGGCGTTCAACATCTGCATCGTCGAGGCGACCCGGGACACGAGCCCGGCGACCATCGGCACGGTGATCGCGGCGGTCCCGATCGTCCTGGCGCTGGTGGGCCCGCTGCTGGAGCGGCGCCGCCCGGCGCCGGCGGTCGTGGCCTCGGCCTGCGTGGTCGCGTCCGGCGCGGCGCTGGCCAACGGGCTCGGCGGCGGGAGTTTCCGCGGGCTGCTGTTCTCGCTCGGCGCGCTGGCCGGGGAGGTGTGCTTCTCGCTGCTCGCCGTCCCGCTGCTGCCCCGGCTCGGCCCGCTCCGGGTGTCGGCCTACTCCGCCGCGCTGGCGGCCCCCATGCTCCTGGTCCTCGGCGTCGCCGCGGACGGGGCGGGGGTGCTGCGCGCCCCCACCGCGGGCGAGCTGGCCGGCTTCGCCTACCTGTCCGCTGTCGTCACCACCATCGCGTTCCTGCTCTGGTACGACGCGATCGGGCGGCTCGGCGCCGACCGGGCCGGGCTGTTCGCGGGCCTGATCCCGGTCAGCGCGGTCGTCACGACGGTCGCGCTCGGCATCGACCGGCCGGGGCCGGCGGACCTCGCCGGCGCGGCGCTGGTCGCGGCGGGCGTGGTGGTGGGGCTGCGCGCACGGGTCGCCCCACGTGAACCGGCGCCTCCCCAGCCCGTAACCTGTGATGCGGCCCCCATCGGAATCGCGCGAGGATCTGCCTGAGATGCCTGAGTTCTCCTACACCGACCTGCTGCCGCTCGGCCCGGACGAGACCGACTACCGGCTGCTGACCTCCGACGGCGTGTCCGAGTTCGAGGCGAACGGCAGGACGTTCCTGCAGGTCGAGCCGGAGGCCCTGCGGCTGCTCACCGAGACCGCGATGCGCGACATCGCGCACCTGCTCCGCCCGGCGCACCTGGCGCAGCTGCGCCGGATCCTCGACGACCCGGAGGCGTCCCCCAACGACCGGTTCGTCGCGCTCGACCTGCTGAAGAACGCGGGCATCGCGTCCGGCGGCGTCCTGCCCATGTGCCAGGACACCGGCACCGCGATCGTGATGGGCAAGCGCGGCCAGCACGTCCTGACCGACGGCAGGGACGAGGAGCACATCTCACGCGGCGTGTACGACGCGTACACGAAGCTGAACCTGCGCTACTCGCAGATGGCTCCCATCACGATGTGGGACGAGAAGAACACCGGCTCCAACCTGCCCGCGCAGATCGAGCTGTACGCGGCGCCGGGCGACGCCTACAAGTTCCTGTTCATGGCCAAGGGCGGCGGCAGCGCGAACAAGTCGTTCCTCTACCAGGAGACGAAGGCCGTCCTGAACCCCAAGCGGATGATGTCCTTCCTGGAGGAGAAGATCCGCTCGCTGGGCACCGCCGCGTGCCCGCCGTACCACCTGGCGATCGTGGTGGGCGGGACGTCCGCCGAGTACGCGCTGAAGACCGCCAAGTACGCCTCGGCCCACTACCTGGACACGATGCCGACCGAGGGCTCCCCGCTCGGGCACGGCTTCCGCGACCTGGAGCTGGAGCTCCAGGTGTTCGAGCTGACGCAGAAGCTCGGCATCGGCGCGCAGTTCGGCGGCAAGTACTTCTGCCACGACGTGCGGGTGATCCGGCTGCCCCGGCACGGCGCGTCCTGCCCGGTCGCGATCGCGGTGTCGTGCAGCGCCGACCGGCAGGCCCTCGCCAAGATCACGGCGGAGGGCGTGTTCCTGGAGCGGCTGGAGACCGACCCGGCGCAGTACCTGCCCGACACCACCGACGAGCACCTGGACGACGAGGTCGTGCGCATCGACCTGAACCGGCCGATGGACGAGATCCGCGCCGAGCTGACCAAGTACCCGGTGAAGACGCGGCTGTCGCTGACCGGCCCGCTGGTCGTGGCCCGCGACATCGCGCACGCCAAGATCAAGGAGCGGCTGGACGCCGGCGAGCCGATGCCCCAGTACATGCGCGACCACGCCGTCTACTACGCCGGGCCGGCCAAGACGCCGGAGGGCTACGCGTCCGGCTCGTTCGGGCCGACGACGGCCGGGCGGATGGACTCCTACGTCGAGCAGTTCCAGGCCGCGGGCGGCTCGCTGGTCATGCTGGCCAAGGGCAACCGGTCCAAGCAGGTCACCGACGCCTGCAAGGAGCACGGCGGCTTCTACCTCGGGTCGATCGGCGGCCCCGCCGCCCGCCTCGCCCAGGACTGCATCAAGAAGGTCGAGGTCCTCGAATACCCCGAACTCGGGATGGAGGCCGTCTGGAAGATCGAGGTCGAGGACTTCCCCGCGTTCATCGTGGTCGACGACAAGGGCGGGGACTTCTTCGCCGACACCACCGGCCCCGTCCTCACCATCGGCAGGCGCTGACGCCGGGCCCCCGGCGAGGCGGCCGGCGACACCGCCGGCCGCCCGGTCCCGGTTGTTTCTCGTCGGTAGGTCACAGTATTGGGCCAAAAATTTAGTTCCTGCTGAGGTCTCCCCGATGACCGCCTGGCCACTCCGGTATCTTTTCCGCCATGTCACAGTCAGAGCGCCTCGTTCTAGCGACGCGCTACCGGCTGGTCTCGGAAATAGGTCAGGGCGCCAACGGCACCGTCTGGAGAGGGCATGACGAGCTCCTCGATCGCGCGGTGGCGATCAAGGAGCTGCGGCTCCCCGAGGACCTCTCCGAGGACGACCGGGTGGTCTTCTACCGCCGTACCCTGCGGGAGGCGCGGGCGCCGGCACAGCTGCGCACGCACTCCATCGTCGAGGTGTACGACGTCGTCATCGAACAGGGCCGTCCCTGGATCGTGATGGAGATGATCGAGGCGCCCAGCCTCGAGCAGCTCATCGAGCGCTCCGGACCGCTCCCGCCCGAACGCGTCGCCCACATCGGCCGCGCTCTGCTGGACGCTCTCAACACCGCCCACAAGGCGGGGATCATCCACCGCGACCTCAAGCCCAGCAACGTGCTGCTGGACGGCGACAGGGTCGTGCTCACCGACTTCGGGCTCGCGTTCTCGTCCGGCTCGGCGAGCCTGACGAAGACGGGCCACTTCATGGGCTCGCCCGCGTACGTGGCGCCCGAGGTCGCCGCCGGGGAGAAGGCCACCCCCCGGTCCGACCTGTGGTCGCTCGGCGCGACGCTGTACGCCGCGCTGGAGGGGCACCCGCCGTTCGAGCGCGAGAACGTGATGGCGACGCTGTCCGCGCTGGCGAACGAGTCGACCCCCGCCCCGCAGAACGCGGGCGCGCTCGCGCCCGTCATCACCGGGCTGCTGGAGAAGAACCCGACCCGCCGGCTCAGCCACGCGCGCGCCGTCGACCGGCTCGAGCGGGCGCTCACCGGGCCGCGGTCCAGCCGCCGCCCGCCGACGCCCCGGTACCGGCTGATGGCGGTGATCGCGCTCATCGGCGCGACCGTCGCCTCCTGCGGGATCGGCGCCACCGCCCTCATCGTCGGCATGATGCGGGAGAGCCCCGGCCCCTCCCCCACCGCCGCGGCCACCTCGTCCACCCCGGCGAAGACCACCCAGGCGGCCGCGCCGCCCGGCGTGGAGTCCAGCACGCTGGTCGTGCGGGCCCGCAACGACCAGTGCCGGATCTTCGTCTCGGTGCCCGGCGACACGATCACCGTGCTCACCGACGAGAGCCTCCACAGCGGCGACCTGCGGCAGTACGACCAGCCGCGCCTCAACGCCGTGATATACGACGCGTCCGCCTGCGACGTGTGGGTCAACGGCAAGGAGGAACCGGCCGGCAAGCCGAAAGAGCGCAAGAACTACACGCTCAACAAGGAGTGAGCCGGCGCAGGGAGTGAGAAGGCCCACGCCGGGGAATGCGGGAGTCGCCTGACGGGCTGCCATGAAGGACGGCCGACGATCGCAGCGGGAGGCTTCCATGTCCGAGCAGGGGTTCCGGGTCGAGCACGACTCCATGGGCGAGGTGCGGGTGCCGGCGGCGGCCAAGTGGCGGGCGCAGACCCAGCGCGCGGTCGAGAACTTCCCCATCTCCGGGCGGACGCTGGAGGCCGCGCACATCGCCGCGCTCGGCCAGATCAAGGCCGCGGCGGCGACCGTCAACGCCGAGCTGGGCGTGCTCGACAAGGACCTCGCGGGCGCGATCGCGGAGGCCGCCCGGGAGGTCGCCGACGGCCGGTGGAACGACCAGTTCCCCATCGACGTGTTCCAGACCGGTTCCGGGACGTCGTCCAACATGAACGCGAACGAGGTCGTGGCGACGCTGGCGCAGGAGCGGCTCGGGCGGCCCGTGCACCCCAACGACCACGTGAACGCCTCCCAGTCGTCCAATGACGTGTTCCCGTCGTCCATCCACATCGCGGCCACTGGGGCCGTCCTGAACGACCTGATCCCCGCGCTGCGGCATCTGGAGGCCGCGCTGGCGCGCAAGGCCGCCGAGTTCGCGACGGCGGTGAAGTCGGGCCGCACCCACCTGATGGACGCCACGCCCGTGACGCTCGGCCAGGAGTTCGGCGGCTACGCGGCGCAGGTCGGGCACGGCGTGGAGCGGCTGGAGGCCGTCCTGCCGCGGCTCGCCGAACTGCCCCTCGGCGGGACGGCGGTCGGCACCGGCATCAACACGCCGGAGGGCTTCGCGGCCCGCGTCATCGCGGAGATCGCGCGGGCCACCGGGCTGCCGCTGACCGAGGCCCGCGACCACTTCGAGGCGCAGGGCGCGCGGGACGGCCTGGTCGAGGCGAGCGGCGCGCTCCGCACGGTCGCGGTGAGCCTCTTCAAGATCGCCAACGATCTGCGCTGGATGGGGTCCGGCCCGCGCGCGGGGCTCGCCGAGATCCGGCTGCCCGACCTGCAGCCCGGCTCGTCGATCATGCCGGGGAAGGTGAACCCGGTGATCCCGGAGGCGGTGACGCAGGTCGCCGCGCAGGTCATCGGGAACGACGCGGCGGTCGCGTTCGGCGGCGCGTCCGGCAACTTCGAGCTGAACGTGATGCTGCCGGTGCTGGCCCGCAACGTGCTGGAGTCGATCACCCTGCTGGCGAACGCGTCCCGGCTGTTCGCGGACCGCTGCGTGGACGGCATCGAGGCCGACGAGGAGCGGATGCGCGAGTACGCCGAGTCCTCACCGTCGATCGTGACGCCGCTCAACCGCTACATCGGGTACGAGGAGGCGGCGAAGGTCGCCAAGCAGGCGCTCAGGGAGCGCAGGACGATCCGCGAGGTCGTCCTCGAACGCGGCTACGTGGACGAGGGCAAGCTCACCGCCGAGCAGCTCGACGCGGCGCTCGACGTGCTCCGGATGACCAACTCGGACTGACCCGCCCGGGACGGCGCACCCGGGAGGGCGCGTCCGCCCCGCACGCGGCTGACGACCGGGCGCGTCCCAGCGGCCCCGTGAGCGCCGGGACGCGCCCGGCCGGTGTCAGTACCAGCCCGCCGACTGGAAGTGCGACCAGCCGCCGCAGGGCGTCTTGTAGCGGTCCTTGATGTAGCCGAGGCCCCACTTGATCTGGGTGGTGGCGTTGTTCTGCCAGTCGGGGCCGGCGCTCGCCATCTTGGAGCCGGGCAGGGCCTGCGGGATGCCGTAGGCGCCCGACGGGTTCGAGGCGTGGGTGTTCCAGCCGCTCTCCCGGTCCCATAGCTTCACCAGGCAGCCGAACTCGCCGTCGCCGGTGAACCCGAAGCTCGGCATGAGCTTCTTGGCGATCTCCTGCGCCTCGCCCTTCGGCACCGGGTCGCCGACCGGGCCGCCACCGCCGCTGCCGCCGTCCGTCTTCTTCTCCGGCGTCTTGGTCGGGATCGGCGTGCCCTTGGGGCGCAGCGCCGGGCCCTTGGAGTCGTCCTGGCGGGTCGCGCGGGACGCGCGTTCGAGGGCCAGCTGGCGCCGCTGCTGCTCCAGGACCTTCGGGTCGACCTTGGGCGCGGCGGCGTCCGCGAGCTGCCGGGTCGGCTGGACGGTCGCGCCGCCGCCGTCGCCGGAGCCGCCGGTCAGCGCGAACGCGGCGACCGCGCCGCCGCCGATGACGACCGCCGCGCCGGCGGCGACCGCGGCGACCCGCACGCCGTTGCGCCGGCCGGAGCCGCCC
>NZ_JBIQHY010000240.1:0-1500 GCF_044508335.1 Actinomadura sp. | reverse complement strand
AGAACTGCTAATGCGGTTAGGGTGCAGGCCAATCTGGGGTTCAAATCCCCGATACTCCGCCACTCCGCCCAGGGACTTCGTCCAAGATCGCGATCCGGACGAAGTCCCTGTCGCGTCTTTTGGACGCCTGCTTCGCGGCTCTGGATAGCACGTGGCTAGGCAGGGGATGCCGCGCCAGCCTTGGCCAGCGCAGGTCATAGGCCCTGGGTGGAGCACCGGAACGACTGCCCCTGTGTGTTCAGTTCAACTCCCTGCACCAGTCAGTCGGAGTCGGCTGCGCGGTTGTCGGGCGTCAGGTGGGTAGGCGGGTGGCGAGGCCGTCCAGGACTATGTCGAGTTGGCGTTCGAAGCGAGGGTCGCCCTCGTCGCGTAGGTGGCCGGCGGCCTTGACCAGTTCCGCGCCCTCACCCAGCCAGGCATCACGCTCGTCCGGCGAATAACGTCCCGGCTCCGACTGGGTCCGTTCCTGCTCCTCGATGACGAAACCGACCACGAACGCGATGACCAGGTCGAGGACGTCGTCCGCCTCGGCGAGGGTGAAGCCGGCAGCGGTCAAGCGGGCGAGCCAGGACTCCTTCGCCTTCACCACCTCGGGGTCGGCGAGGCGCGTGCCGCTGAAGATGCGCGCCCCGTCCCGGTGGCGCAGGTACTCCGCGCGCAGAGCGCGCGCGTAGGCGGCCACGTCGTCACGCCAACTGCCGCTGGGAGGGATCGCGGAAACGGCGTCGGTGACGCGGCGCATGACGAACGTGCTCATCTCGTCGAGCAGTTCCTGCTTGTTGCGGACGTGCCAGTACAGCGCGGGGGCTCCCACATCGAGCCGGGACGCGAGTGCTCGGACGGTGAGGGCGTCCATGCCCTCGTCATTGAGCAGCTCGAGCGCCGCCGCCACGATGCGCTCCCGCGTGATGCCCTTCGCCACGGTTGACACCTTAACAAAGTTCAGGCACGGTGGGTCTCGTCCGAATTGAACTTAGTTCAGGAGTGTGCCATGCGTGCTGCAGTCGTCAACGACCCTCAATCGGCCCCCGTCTGCGCCGACTTCCCCGACCCGGAACCCAGGCCGGACCGGCCGCCGCTGCGTCTCGTGGGCGCGGGTCTGCACCACATCGTCCGCGGGCTGGCCTCCGGCCGCCATTACGGCAGCGAGCAGGCGTATCCGCTCGTCCCGGGAATCGACGCCGTGGCTCGGACCGACGACGGCCGGCTGGTCTACACGGGGTTCCCCCGGCCGCCGTGGGGCACGATGGCCGAGCGGATGGTCACCCCGTTCGAGGTGGAACTGCCCGCCGGGGCCGACCCGCTGGCGGTCGCCGCGGGTATGAACCCGGCCATGTCGGGCTGGATGGCGCTGGCCGCCCGCCACAAGGAGGTCGGCGAGATCGGCACCACGCTGGTGCTCGGTGCGACGGGTATGTCGGGCGGGCTGGCGGTCCGGGCGGCACTGTCCCTCGGCGCGAAGCGGGTCATCGCGGCCGGACGCAACGCCGAGGCGCTGGA
>NZ_JBIQHY010000174.1:0-10387 GCF_044508335.1 Actinomadura sp. | reverse complement strand
CGCGTGTGCCCCACTTCCCGCGGGGGGAAGCCCCCGGCGGGCCGCCCCGCGGCCCCCGCCGGGGGCCGCCCGGCCGGTCATCGGCTCGGGTCAGGAGTTGCGCTGGCCGGCGTCGTCGCCGCCGCGGCGGGTGCGGCGGCGGCGCGGGCCGCGCCGCTCGCCGTCGTCGCGGCGCTCCCGGCGCTCGCCGGAGTCGCCGTTGCGCGACGCCTCCGCGCCGTCGCCGCCCTCGTCCTGTCCGGCGGCCTCGCGCTCGATGACCTCGACCGGCACCAGCGACAGCTTGCCGCGCTGGTCGATCTCGGTGACCTCGACCTGGATCTTCTCGCCGACGCCCATGACGTCCTCGACGTTCTCGATCCGGGCGCCGCCGTGCAGTTTGCGGATCTGCGAGACGTGCAGCAGGCCGTCCTTGCCGGGCAGCAGCGACACGAACGCGCCGAACGTGGTGGTCTTGACGACGGTGCCGAGGAACCGCTCGCCGACCTCCGGCATGTGCGGGTTCGCGATCGCGTTGATCGCCTGCCGCGCGGCCTCGGCGGACGGGCCGTCGGTGGCGCCGACGTAGATGGTGCCGTCGTCCTCGATCGTGATGTCGGCGCCGGTGTCGTCCTGGATCGAGTTGATCATCTTGCCCTTGGGGCCGATGACCTCGCCGATCTTGTCGACCGGGACCTTGATCGTGATGATCCGCGGCGCGTTCGGGCTCATCTCGGCGGGCGCCTCGATGGCCTCCTGCATCACGTCCAGGATCGCCAGGCGCGCGCCCTTGGCCTGCTTCAGCGCGGCGCCCAGCACCGAGGCGGGGATGCCGTCGAGCTTGGTGTCGAGCTGCAGCGCGGTGATCAGGTCGCGGGTGCCGGCGACCTTGAAGTCCATGTCGCCGAAGGCGTCCTCGGCGCCGAGGATGTCGGTGAGCGTGACGTACTCGTCGCCCTCGTTGATCAGGCCCATCGCGATGCCCGCCACCATCTGCTTCAGCGGGACGCCCGCGTCGAGCAGCGACATGGTGGACGCGCACACCGACCCCATCGAGGTGGAGCCGTTGGAGCCGAGCGCCTCCGACACCTGCCGGATCGCGTAGGGGAACTCCTCGCGCGACGGCAGCACCGGGAGCAGGGCGCGCTCGGCGAGGGCGCCGTGCCCGATCTCGCGCCGCTTCGGCGAGCCGACCCGGCCGGTCTCACCGGTGGAGTACGGCGGGAAGTTGTAGTTGTGCATGTAGCGCTTGGTGCGCTCGGGGTTCAGCGTGTCGATCGTCTGCTCCATGCGGAGCATGTTCAGCGTCGTCAGGCCGAGGATCTGGGTCTCGCCGCGCTCGAACAGCGCCGAGCCGTGCACGCGCGGGACGACGTGCGCCTCGGCGGTCAGCTGGCGGATGTCCTTCGGGCCGCGGCCGTCGATGCGCACCCCGTCGCGGATGATCCGCTCGCGGACCAGCTTCTTGGTGACGGCGCGGTAGGCGGCGGAGATCTCCTTCTCGCGCCCCTCGAACTGCTCGGCGAGCTTCTCGGCGGCGGCCGCCTTGATCTCGTCGAGCCGGGCCTCGCGCTCCTGCTTGCCGGCGATGGTGAGCGCCTGCGCGAGGTCGGCGCTGACGGCCTCGGTGACGGCGGCGAGCACGTCGTCCTGGTAGTCCAGGAAGATCGGGTACTCGGCGGTCTCCTTGGCCGCGACGGCGGCGAGGTCGCTCTGCGCCTTGCACAGCACCTTGATGAACGGCTTGGCCGCTTCGAGGCCCTCGGCGACGATCTCCTCGGTCGGGGCGGTGGCGCCCTCGGCGACGAGCCTGAGGGTGTCGCGGGTGGACTCCGCCTCCACCATCATGATCGCGACGTCGCCGTCGGCCAGCACGCGCCCGGCGACGACCATGTCGAAGGTGGCGCGCTCGAGCTCGGAGTGGGTGGGGAAGCCGATCCACTGGCCGTCGATCAGCGCGACGCGGACGCCGCCGATCGGGCCGGAGAACGGCAGGCCGGCCAGCTGCGTGGACATCGAGGCGGCGTTGATCGCCACGACGTCGTACTGGTGGTCGGGGTGCAGCGCCATGATCGTCTCGACGATCTGGATCTCGTTGCGCAGGCCCTTGGTGAACGACGGGCGCAGCGGCCGGTCGATCAGCCGGCAGGTGAGGATCGCGTCCTCGGAGGGGCGGCCCTCGCGGCGGAAGAACGAGCCGGGGATGCGCCCGGCCGCGTACATCCGCTCCTCGACGTCCACGGTCAAGGGGAAGAAGTCCAGGTTGTCCTTGGGCTTCTTGGACGCGGTGGTCGCCGACAGCACCATCGTCTCGTCGTCGAGGTAGGCGACGGCGGAGCCGGCCGCCTGGCGGGCCAGCCGGCCCGTCTCGAAGCGGATGGTGCGGGTGCCGAACGGGCCGTTGTCGATCACGGCCTCGGTGCTCTGCGCACCGTCGATGCGCACGGCTTCTGTCACGGGAAACCTCCTCAGGTTCCATGTCGGACCTCACGGCCGTTTCCCGTCGGCTTGTCACGCTGCCGGTCTTCGATCGAAGCACCCGGATCGAGAGCCCGCCGATGCGGCGGGACGGATCCGGAAGCCACTACCGAGGACCGGCCCGCGCCGGCGGTGTCCGCGAGGCTTGTCTGCAGTTGTGCGGCCGGGCGGGCGGCGTCTCGGCGGCCCGCCGCGGCCATAAAGGAAGGGAGCGGCCCCGGCGGGCCACTCCCTCACCGTGCTAGCGGCGCAGGCCGAGGCGTTCGATCAGCTGCCGGTAGCGGTTGATGTCCTTGTTGGCGAGGTACTTCAGGAGGCGGCGGCGACGGCCGACCAGCAGCAGCAGGCCGCGGCGGCTGTGGTGGTCGTGCTTGTGCTCCTTGAGGTGCTCGGTCAGATCGTTGATGCGGCGCGTCAGCAGCGCGACCTGGACCTCCGGCGATCCGGTGTCACCCTCAGTGGTCGCGTACTCGGCGATGATCTGGTTCTTCGTGGCGGTGTCGAGCGACACGTGGCTCCTTCAGTGGGATCGTCACCCGCAGATCCGGGCCCGGTGGGCGCACGGGTCCGCATGGTGCGTTTCAAGAGGGTGGCGGGCCGCATGAGGGTGCAGCCAGCCGCGCCGGGGCCCTTCCCGGCGACTATTCACCGTACCATGCCGGAAACCCACCCGGTCACGATGCGAAAACCTCTGTTATCGCAGGGTACGCAGCGAAACGGGTGGCTCGTCCGGATCACTCGGCGGTGATCTCCCTGACCTGGTCCACGTCCCGGTGCATCTGCTCGACCAGCTCCTCGACCGAGTCGAACTTCAGCGTGTCGCGGATGCGGGCGGTGAAGTCCACCGCCATGTGCTCGCCGTACAGGTCGAGGTCGTCGCGGTCCAGGGCGTACGCCTCGACGGTCCGCTCCCCCGCGCCCTCGAACGTCGGGTTCGTCCCGATGGAGATCGCGGCGGGCCAGCGGAAGTCCGGGTAGCGGTCGGAGTCGCAGACCAGCCGGCCCGCGTAGACGCCGTCGGCGGGGATCGCGGTGTTCGGCGGCGTCTCCAGGTTGGCCGTGGGGAAGCCGAGCGCGCGGCCCCGCTGGTGGCCGCGCACGACGACGCCCTCGACGCGGTGCGGCCTGCCGAGCGCGCGCGCCGCGGCGGCGACCTCGCCCGCGTCGAGCCGCCCCCGGATGTAGGTGGACGAGATCGTGCCGCCGTTCGCCACGAGCGGCATGCCCTCCGCGGTGAAGTCGTACTTCTCGCCCAGCTCGCGCAGCAGCGCGACGTCCCCCTTGGCCTTGTGGCCGAACCGGAAGTCCTCGCCGACGATCACGTGCGCCGCGTGCAGCCGGTCGACCAGGACCTGCCGCACGAACTCGTCCGGGGGCGTCTTGGACAGCTCCAGGGTGAACGGCACGACCAGGACCGCGTCCGTGCCGAGGCCCTCCAGCAGCTCGACGCGGCGCTTGGTCGTGGCGAGCAGCGGCGGGTGGGTGCCCGGCCGGACGACCTCGTCGGGATGCGGGTCGAACGTGATGGCCACCGAGCGCAGCCCGCGGCGGCGGGCCTCCGCCGCCGCGGCGCCGACGATCCGCTGATGGCCGCGGTGCACGCCGTCGAACACGCCGATCGTGATCACTGAACGGCCCCAGTCCGCGGGAACCTCGTCGAGGCCATTCCAACGCCGCACCATTGTCTCCCTGCGTAGGACGTGCCTGTCCGTTCTTGTCCTGCCGCCCCTAAGGGTGCCATGAGCGGACGCGTCCGGTCGCACCCAGGGGTACCCGTCAGCCGGACTGGTAGACGACCAGGGACACGGCGATGTACTGCAGGATGTAGGCGGCCAGCGTGCAGGCGTGGAACACCTCGTGGAAGCCGAACCAGCGCGGCGACGGGTTCGGGCGGCGCAGGCCGTACACGACGCCGCCGACGCTGTAGCAGATGCCCCCGATCGCGACCAGCACGCAGGCGGCGACGCCGGCGCCCTCCAGGAACTGGGGCAGGAAGAACACCGCGACCCAGCCGAGGACGATGTAGAGGGTCACGTAGAGGGCGCGGGGGGCGCCGATCCAGGCGGTGCGGAACACGACGCCGGCGATCGCGCCCGTCCAGACGGTGATGAGGACGGCGAGGCGCACGCCGCCGTCCAGCGCCAGGACCGCGAACGGCGTGTACGTCCCGGCGATGATCAGATAGATGTTCGCGTGGTCGAACCGGCGCAGCGCCTCGATCAGCCGGCTCGACCGCTGCCGGTGGTACGTTCCCGAGATCCCGAACAGCATCCCCGATGTCGCCACGTACACCGCCGACGCGAGCCGCGCCTCCGGGCTCGGCCCGAGCGCGACCAGCACGAGCCCGGCGACCAGCACCGCGGGGAACGCGCCGAGGTGCAGCCAGCCGCGCAGCCGCGGGCGGGTCGGAGACGCCACCGGGGGGTGGTCCTTCACAGTGGTCACGGACACCTCCTCACCAACGAACCTACGCTCACGTAGGTTACGCGGCCGTAGGTTTCTGTGCATCACCTTCGTCCGGTGATGCTCGCCACGGGCGTATTGCCCCGCTGGTCAGGAGACGAACACCGCGAGGGGCTTGGCGAGCCCGCCCCGCTCCTCGACGAGGGCGAGCAGCGTGCCGTCCGGCGCGAAGACGCCGACCGGTCCGGGCCCGAGCCCGGCGGCCGGGAGCCGCCCGCCGTGCGCGACCTTGCGGGCGTCCTCGGCGGAGACGTCCCGGCGCGGGAACACCGCCGCGACCGCCTCGCCCATCGGCAGGATCTCCGGCTTCTCGGCCAGCTGGTCCAGGGTGCGCGCCGCGGACAGGTCGTAGGGGCCGACGCGGGTGCGGCGCAGCGCGGTGAGGTGGCCGCCGCAGCCGAGGGACGCGCCGAGGTCGCGCGCCAGCGCGCGGATGTAGGTGCCCGACGTGCACGAGACCGACGCGTCCACGTCGATCACGTCGCCGTGGCGCCGGACGTCCAGGACCGCGAACTCGTGGACGGTCACCGGGCGGGCGGCGAGCGCGACGTCCTCCCCCTTGCGGGCCATCTTGTAGGCCCGCTCGCCGTTCACCTTGATCGCGCTGACCTGCGGCGGGACCTGCCGGATCGGCCCGGTCAGCGCCGCGACGCCCGCGCGGAGCGCCGCGTCGGTCACGCCCGCGGCGGACGCGGTCGCGGTGACCTCGCCCTCCGCGTCGTCGGTGTTGGTCGACTGCCCGAGCCGGATCGTCGCGTCGTACCCCTTCTCCGTCAGCGCCAGATGCCCGAGCAGCCGGGTGGCCTTGCCGACGCCGAGGACGAGCACGCCCGTCGCCATCGGGTCGAGCGTGCCCGCGTGCCCGACCCGGCGGGTCTTCACCAGCCGCCGCATCCGCCCGACCACGTCGTGCGACGTCCAGCCGGCGGGCTTGTCCACGATGACGAGTCCCGAATTGTCCACGCGCGCTCCGAAATCAGTCGTCGGGGTCGCCGGGCACGCGCAGCGCCGCGCGCAGCCGGTCGATGATGTCGGCGGGCTCCCCGCCCATGGTGAACGCGGCGGCGGTCCGGTGCCCGCCGCCGCCGAGGTCGACGCAGGCGCGGCCCACGTCGACCGCGCCCTTGGAGCGGGTGGACACGTACCACTCGCCCCGGTCGTTCTCCTTGCACACGACCGCGACCTCGGCCTCGTCGGTGCGCCTGAGCTGGTCGATGACGCCTTCGAGCTGGTCGTAGTGGACGTCGCGGGCGGCCCGGTCGGAGCGGGCGATCGCCGTCCACACCAGGCCGAGGCCGCCGGCGGCGTCCCGCTCCAGCCGGGCCCGCGCCAGCGCGCCCGCGAGGACCTGCAGGTAGCCGAACGGCGCCCGGTCCCACAGCTCGCGGCTGACCGCGTCCGGCCGGACGCCCGCCGTCAGCAGCCGGCCCGCCAGGTCGTGGACCTCGGGGGTCGTGCACGGGTACTTGAACGAGCCGGTGTCGCTGGCGAGGCCCGCGTACAGGCCCTGCGCGATGTCGCGGTCCAGCGGGACGCCGAGCCTGCGGATCAGCTCCTCGACCAGCACGGCGGTGGCCGCGGCGGCCGGGTCGACGAGCCGCACCCCGCCGAACCCGGTGTTGGACGCGTGGTGGTCGACGACGATCAGCGCGCCGGCCCGGTCGGCGTGCCCGGCCAGCTCGCCGAGCCGCGCCCGGCCCGCCGCGTCCAGCGAGATCATCAGCTCCGGCGCCGCCGGCACCCGCGCGGGCTCCACCAGCAGCTCCTGGCCCGGCAGGAACCGCAGGATCGCCGGGACGGTGAACGGCTCCCCGAAGGACGCCGCGCACCGCTTGCCCATCGCCCGGAGCGCCTGCGCCAGCGCCAGCATGGAGCCGAGCGCGTCGCCGTCCGGGGCCACATGGCAGACGAGGCAGACCTCCTCCGCCGCGCGGATCAGCGCGACCGCGCGGTCCCATTCGAGGTCGGCGGACGCGCCCGCCGCCCCGGCGGAGCCGCCGCGCACGCCGCCGCCACCGCCGCGCGGGACGAGGTCATGGCCGCTCCCGGGGCGCCCGCCCACGTCGTGGAGGTGGAACTCCTCCGGCCGGCCCGCGCCCGGAGTCTCCGCGCGGCCCTCCGGCCCGCTCACGATGACGGGCGTCCGGTACGGCCGTCCTCACCGCCCTCCGCCGCGTCGCGCCCGCCGAGGTCGTCCTCGCCGTCCTCGTCCGCGGCGGCCTCGCGGTAGGGGTTCGCCTCACCGGCCGGGGTCGCGCCCTGCGCGGCGCGCGCGACCTCGGCGTCCTTGGCGCGGGCCTTGGCCAGCAGGTCGTCGATGTGCGCCGCGTTCTCCATCAGGGAGTCCATGACGAACGTGATGCTGGGCGTGTGCCGGACCCCGGTCTTCCTGCCCACCTCCGAGCGGATGACGCCCTTGGCGCTCTCCAGCGCGGCGGCCGTCTCGGCGCGCTCGCCGTCCGACCCGTACACCGTGTAGTACACGGTCGCGTCGCGCAGGTCGTTGGTGATGCGGGTGTCCGTCACGGTCACGAAGCCGAGCCGCGGATCCTTGATCCGCCTCTCCAGCATCTCGGCCACGATCTGCTGGATGCGGTCGGCGAGCTTGCGCGCCCGGGCTGCGTCCACCATGATCGCACTCCCTTTCCATGGTCAGCCGACCCCTCTATGGTCCACCGGCGCCCCGGCTCCCATGGCCGCATCGCCGGAGAACGTCCATATATCCGGGTCAGTCCTCATCGTTGAAGATGCGCTGGCGGGCGGACAGCAGCTCGATCTCCGGCCGCCCGGCCACCAGGCGCTCGCACTGGTCGAGAACCTGGGTGCAGTTCGCGGCGGTACCGGACACCACCGCCACCCCGATCTCCGCCCTGCGGTGCAGGTCGTTGCCGCCGGTCTCGGCGACGGCCACCGCCGGGAAGTGCTTGTGCACCTCGGCGATGATGGGCCGGACGACGGACCGCTTCTGCTTCAGCGAGCGGACGTCCCCCAGCAGCAGGTCGAGTGTCAGCGCACCCACGTACACCTGGTCGATCACCTCGGGATCTTCTGAAAATGGAACGACGGGGATCGCCCGCCGTGTTCCCGGCCGCGACCGCACGGCGCGGGGCCGGCCGGACATGCCGGACGCCAGGCTAGAAGATCAGCCTGGCGTCGTGTCACCCGATTGGCGATCACATCGGCGACGGGCCGGCCGCCCGCGCGGGCGCCCCCGCGGGGACGCGCCGCGCGGGCGGGCCGCCGGCCTCAGACGCGGGGCTTCTCCCGCATCTCGAAGCACTCGATGACGTCGCCCAGCTTGAGGTCGTTGTACCCCACGCCGATACCGCACTCGAAGCCCTCGCGGACCTCGGTCGCGTCGTCCTTGAAGCGGCGCAGCGACGACACCGTGAGGTTGTCGGCGACCACGACGCCGTCGCGGACGAGGCGGGCCTTGGCGTTGCGCTGGATGACCCCGGAGGTGACCATCGAACCGGCGATGTTGCCGATCCGCGGCACCTTGAAGATCTCCCGGACCTCGGCCGTGCCGAGCTGGGCCTCCTCGAACTCCGGCTTGAGCATGCCCTTGAGGGCCGCCTCGATCTCCTCGATCGCCTGGTAGATGATCGAGTAGTACCGGATGTCGACGCCCTCGCGGTCGGCCAGCTCCTGCGCGTTGCGCTCGGGCCGCACGTTGAAGCCGATGATGACCGCGCCCTCGGACGCCAGCGCCAGGTTGACGTCGTCCTGCGTGATCGCGCCGACGCCGCGGCGGATGATCCGCAGGTTGACCTCGTCGCCCACGTCGATCTTGAGGAGGGAGTCCTCCAGCGCCTCGACGGAACCGGACACGTCGCCCTTGAGGATGAGCAGCAGCTCCTGCCGCTCGCCCCGCTCCAGGTCGCGGAAGAGCTCCTCCAGGGAGCTGCTCTTGCGGCTGCGGAGCAGTTCGGCGTTGCGCTTGCGCGCGATCCGCTTGTCGGCGATCTGCCGGGCGACGCGGTCGTCGTCGACGACCAGGAAGTTGTCGCCCGCGCTGGGCACGGCCGCGAGGCCGAGCACCATCACCGGGCGGGACGGGCCCGCCTCCTCGACGTTGTTGCCGTTCTCGTCGAGCATCGCCCGGACGCGGCCGTTGGCCACGCCGCAGACGATCGAGTCGCCGACCCGGAGCGTGCCGCGCTGCACCAGCACGGTCGCCACGGCGCCCCGGCCCTTGTCCAGGTGGGCCTCGATGGCCGAGCCCTGGGCGGGCATGTCGGGGTTGGCCTTCAGGTCGAGCTCGGCGTCGGCGGTCAGGATGATCGCCTCCAGCAGCCCGTCGATGTTCGTGCCCTGCTTGGCGGACACGTCGACGAACTGCGTCTGCCCGCCGAACTCCTCGGCGACCAGGCCGTACTCGGTCAGCTGCGCGCGCACCCGGTTCGGGTCCGCGCCCTCGACGTCGATCTTGTTGACCGCGACGACGATCGGGACCCCCGCCGCGGTGGCGTGGTCGATCGCCTCGGTGGTCTGCGGCTTGACGCCGTCGTCGGCGGCGACCACCAGCACCACCAGGTCGGTGGTGTCGGCGCCGCGGGCGCGCATGGCGGTGAACGCCTCGTGGCCCGGGGTGTCGATGAAGGTGATCTTGCGGTCCTCGCCGTCGACCTCGGTCTCGACCTGGTAGGCGCCGATGTGCTGGGTGATGCCGCCGGCCTCGCCCGCCTGCACGTTGGCGTGCCGGATGGCGTCCAGCAGCTTGGTCTTGCCGTGGTCGACGTGGCCCATGACGGTGACCACCGGCGGACGCGGCTGGAGGTTCTCCTCGCCGCCCTCGTCCTCGCCGTACTCGATGTCGAACGACTCGAGCAGCGCGCGGTCCTCGTCCTCGGGGCTGACGACCTGGACGTCGAAGTCCAGCTCGATGCCGAGCTCGATGAGGTCGTCGGGGTCCACCGACTGGGTCGCGGTGAGCATCTTGCCGCGATGCATCATGATCGCGACGAGCGACGCCGGGTTGGCGCCGATCTTCTCCGCGAAGTCGGTCAGCGACGCGCCCTGCGGCAGCCGGATGGTCTTGCCGTTGCCGCGCGGAGCCGTGACGCCGCCGGCGACGGGCGCCTGCATGTTCTCGAACTCTTGGCGGCGCGCCCGCTTCGACTTGCGCCCGCGTGCGGGACGCCCGCCGGGACGACCGAAGGCGCCCTGCGTGCCGCCGCGGCCGCGGCCGCCGCCACCGGGACGGGGGCCGAAGCCGCCGCCCGGACGACCGCCGCCGCCCGCGCGGGGACCGCCGAAGCCGCCGCCGGGACGGCCGCCGCCACCGGGACCGCGTCCGCCGCCGCCCGGACGGCCGCCGCCGCCCGGACCGCGTCCGCCGCCGCCGGGACCGCCGCGCCCGGGGGCGCCGGTCGGCCGCGAGGACGGCATGTTCATCGGGCTCGGGCGCGGGCCGCCCGGCCGGGGCGGCATGCTGCCCGGGCTCGGGCGCGGGCCGCCGGCGCCG
>NZ_JBIQHY010000173.1:0-10389 GCF_044508335.1 Actinomadura sp. | reverse complement strand
GTACGCCGACGGAGTGTGACTGCGCCCAGGATTAGGGCTACGACTGTGAACGCCGCTATGACGGTTACGTCGAGGGTGAGGGTGGCGGTGAAGTCGGGGCTGGCGCTGATCTCCTGCATGCCCTCTACCGCGTACGACAGGGGTAGGACGTCGGAGGTCACGTTCAGCCAGGTCGCCATGTCGTCGCGCGGCATGATCAGCCCGCAGAGCAGCATCTGCGGGAGGACGAACGCGGGCATGAACTGGACGGCCTGGAATTCGGTCCGGGCGAACGCGCTGGCGAACAGGCCGAGCGACATGCCGAGCAGCGCGTCCAGCACGGAGACGAGGATCAGCGATCCCAAGGAGCCGTTCAGGTCGAGGCCGAGCCAGGTCAGCGAGATCGCCAGCACGAACCCGACCTGCACGAGCGCGAGCAGGCCGAAGGCGAGCGCGTAGCCGAGGAGCAGGTCGAGCTTGCCGAACGGCATGGTCATCAGGCGTTCGAGGGTGCCGCTCGTCCGCTCCCGGAGGGTGGCGACGCTGGTCACGACGAACATGACGATGAACGGGAACAGGCCGAGCAGCATCGGCCCGAGCCGGTCGAACAGCATCGGCTGGTCGAACACGTAGCGCAGCAGGACCATCAGCAGCGTCGGGACGGCGACCAGCAGCGCGAGCGTGCGGTGGTCGTGCCTGAGCTGCACGAGGATGCGCCGCATCGTGGCGAACGTGACGGCCGCGCTCATGCCGGGCTCCCGGTCTTCTCGGTGATCAGGTGCAGGAACGCCGCTTCGAGGTCGGCCGTGCCGGTGCGGGAGCGCAGCCCGTCCGGGGTGCCGTCGGCGAGGATCACGCCCTCGCGCATGAGGAGGAGGCGGTCGGTGCGGCCCGCCTCGTCCATGACGTGGCTGGTCACGACGAGGGTGGCGCCGCGGTCGGCGAGTTCGCGGAACAGCTCCCACAGCTCCTGGCGCAGGAGGGGGTCGAGGCCGACGGTCGGCTCGTCCAGGACGATCAGTTCGGGCGCGCCGAGCAGCGCGACGGCGAGGTTGGCGCGGCTGAGCTGCCCGCCGGACAGCGTCGCGGCGGTCTGGTCGCGGTTCCGGCCGAGCCCGACCTCGTCGATGACGCGGTCGACGTCCGAGCGGGGCGCGCGCAGCACGGACGCGAAGTAGCGCAGGTTCTCGGCGACGGTCAGGTCGGCGTACACGGCCGGGGACTGCGTCGCGTAGCCGACGCGGCGGCGCAGCCCGGCCGACCCGGCGGGTTCGCCGAGCACGGTCACCGTGCCGCTCTTCACGATCTGGACGCCGACGAGCGCCCTGATCAGCGTGGTCTTCCCGCAGCCGCTCGGGCCGACCAGCCCGAGGACCGAGCCGCGCGGGACGTCGAAGGTGAGCCCGTGCAGCACCTCGCGGCCGCCGCGCACCACCCGCAGGTCGCGGACGCTCACGGCCGGCTCGGCGCCGCTCGCCGGGCTAGAACTCATCATGTGTTGAATTTATGCCGTCGCCCGAACCCGGTCAAGGGGTCCGGGCATGGGCCCGCGCGCGGCGGGCGTGCGGGGCGGGGGTCAGGAGGTCAGGTAGCGCTGGATGGTGGGGGCCACCAGATCGATCAGCTCGTCCTCGGAGGCGGACGCCAGCGGCTCTATGCGCAGCACGTAGCGCAGGATCATCAGGCCGATCATCTGGCCGGCGGCCGCCTGGATGCCGAGCGGCGGCGCCTCGGTGGCCTGCCGGGCGCGGCCGAACAGGGCGACCGAGACGAACTCGCGCAGCAGCGCCGCCGCCCGCTCGTTCGTCATCGCCGAGCGGAGCATCGCCAGCATGGGGGCGCGGCGGTCGTCGTCCCCCCACACGTCCAGGAACGTGCGGACCATCGTCTCGCCGAGACGGTCGCGGGGGGCCGCCATGACGCGCGGCAGGATGACGGACGGGTCCACCGGGAAGCGCATCGCCTCGATGAACACGCCCTCCTTGTTGCCGAAGAAGTGGTGGACGAGGGCGGGGTCGACGCCGGCGGCGCGGGCGATGGCGCGCAGCGACGCGCCGTCGTAGCCCTTCTCGGCGAACAGCTCGCGGGCGGCGGCCAGGATCTGCTCGCGGGTCTCGGTCGGGCCGGGCCGGCGGCCCCGCGGCGCGGCGGTGCTGGTCACCGGGCGCCCCGGCGGGTGACCTCCCCGGCCGGCGTGACCTCCCAGGTGCGGTCGGCGGCCGCGAGATGCAGGCGGGCGAACGCCAGGGCCTCGGCGAGGTCCTCCATCCGCTCGACGCGGCTGGACGCCCGCCGGGTGTTGACCTCCAGGACGATGTGCCCGCGGAAGCCGCCCTCGGCGAGGTTCTCCAGCATCGCCCCGCACGGCTGGTTGCCCCGGCCGGGGACGAGGTGCTCGTCCTTGTTCGTGATGCCCACGCCGTCGGCGAGGTGGATGTGCCGCAGCCGATCGCCCAGGCTCCCCGCCATGTCGATGGCGTCCGACCCGGACACGGCGGTGTGGGACAGGTCGAGGGTGACGTGCGGGTAGTCCTGGTCGACGGGGTTCCAGTCGGGCAGGTACATGCCCGCTTCGGCGCCGCGCGCCTTGAGCGGGAACATGTTCTCCACCGCGAACAGGACGTCCGTCTCGTCCTGCATGCGGGCGAGGCCCTCGACGAACTCCTTGGCGTAGTCGCGCTGCCAGCGGAACGGCGGGTGGACGACGACGACCTCGGCGCCCAGCGCCTCGGCGACGTCCTTGGAGCGGATGAGTTTGCCCCAGGGCTCGCGCCCCCACACCCGCTGGGTGAGCAGCAGGCAGGGCGCGTGGATCGACTTGATGGGCACCTGGTGGTAGTCGGACAGCCGGCGCAGGACGTTCAGGTCCTGCGAGGAGGCGTCCGTGGAGACCATGACCTCGACGCCGTCGTAGCCCAGCAGCGCGGCGATCTCGAACGCGCTCGGTACCTTCTCGGGGTAGACCGACGCGGTGGAGAGCGTGATCGGCGCGTCCGGTACCCGGAGAGCCGGTGTACTGACGCCGTTGTGCTGCGGGGTCAAGGCTTCCTCGCCAGGAATGATCGCTCGACGGTGTGATCGGGCCTGATGGTCATCGGGTTCGCACGGTAAAGCCTATGCGGCGGCGGCCGTGATGAAACAACCGCCCGGAGTGATCCTCATTGCTCTGCCCCCGGCGCCGACTACCCTCGGTCGCCGTGGCCGAGATCGCGCCGGGCGCCGTGCCGAGCCCCAACATCTGGAATTCCCCGCAGGTCTACGAGGTGGAGAACCGCGCCGTCGACCCCGACGGCGTGCTCGCCGGCGCGATGCACGCCATTCGCCCGTGGGACGGCGCCGACGTCCTGGACGTCGGCTGCGGCACCGGCTTCCACCTGCCGTTCTTCGCCGCGGCCGCGCGCCGCGTGATCGGCGTGGAGCCGCACGCCGCGCTCGCCTCGGCGGCGGCGCGCCGCACCCGCGGCCTCCCCAACGTCACGGTCCGTGTCGGCGCGGCGCAGGCGTTGCCGCTTCCGGACGCCTCGATCGACGTCGTCCACGCCCGCTGGGCGTACTTCTTCGGGCCGGGCTGCGAACCGGGCCTCCGCGAGCTGGAGCGCGTCGTCCGGCGCGGCGGGGCGATCTTCATCATCGACAACGACGCCACCCGCTCCACGTTCGGCCGCTGGTTCCGGCGCAGCCTGCCGGAATACGACCCGGCCGCCGTCGAGCGGTTCTGGTCGCGGCGCGGCTTCTCCCGCGAGGCGCTGACGATCCGGTGGTCGTTCCAGAGCAGGGACGACTTCGCCTCCGTCCTGCGCATCGAGTTCCCGCCCGAGCTGGCGGACGACTGCCTGCGCGAACATCCGGGCACCGAGGTGGACTATGCCGTTAATTTGTGGTGGCGTTGCCCCTGAGTTACTGACTGGTCGGTCATACAGGAGGTGCGGACCATGGGCCGTGTCACTGCTGGAAGAGCGCTCGGCGGCCTCGCCGCCGCCACCGCCGTCGGCGCGGCCGGCGCCGGGGCCGGGCTGGTCGCCCAGCGCCGCGCCATGCGCCGGCTCCAGCTGCGCCCCGACCCCTTCGCCGGCGAGCCGTTCGGGTCGCTGCGCGGCCGCCCCGTCCCCGTCCGGGCCGAGGACGGCACCCGCCTCTACGCCGAGATCGACGGCGCCGACCGCACCGACCTCGCCGTCGTGTTCTCGCACGGCTGGACCCTCACCCAGGACTCCTGGCACTTCCAGCGCAAGGCCCTGCGCGGCCTCGGCCGGCTCGTCTTCTGGGACCATCGCGGCCACGGCCGCTCCGACGGCGGCGCCCGCGACGGGTACGCGATCCCCCGCCTCGCCGCCGACCTCGCCGCCGTCATCGAGGCCACCGTCCCCGCCGAAACGCCCGTCGTCCTCGTCGGCCACTCCATGGGCGGCATGACGGTCATGCGCTACTGCGACGAGAACCCCGGCCTCGTCGGACGCAAGATCATCGCGACCGGGCTGCTGTGCACCTCGTCCGGCGCCCTCGGCGAGGTCACCCTCGGCATGCCCGCGCTCGTCGCGCGCGCCACCCACCGCGTCCTGCCGCGCGCCCTCGCCGCGCTCGGCGCCGGGTCCGGCGCCATCGAGAAGGTCCGCCACCTCGGCCGCGACGCCGCCACCCTCGTCGAGGACCTCGTCGCCTTCGGCCCGGACGCCAGCCCCGCCGCGGTCGCCTTCTCCGAGCAGATGATGACCGAGACCCGCATGGACGCGTTCGCCGACTACTTCCGCTCCATGATCACGACGGACGTCATCAGCGACTGCGCGTCCCTCGCCGGCGCCGACGCCCTCGTCATCGGCGGCGAGAACGACATGCTCACCCCGGTCGAGCACAGCCTCAAGATCGCCTCCTGCGTCCCGTCCGCGCGGCTGGAGGTCGTCCCCGGCGCCGGCCACATGGCCATGCTGGAACGGCCGGGCACCGTCTCCGACCACCTCGGCGACCTGATCGAACGCGCCCGCAAGGCGCACGCCGCGTAACTGTCGGCGGCGGGCTCTAGGCTGCCGCGCATGGCGAAGGCGAAGACGGCCAAGGCGGCCTACCGGTGCTCGGAGTGCGGGTGGCAGACGTCCAAGTGGGTCGGGCGCTGCGGCGAGTGCCAGACGTGGGGGACGGTCACCGAGGCGGCGTCCGCCACGCCGGCGCGGGTCGTGTCCGCGGGCCCGGTCAGCGCCCCGGCGCGGCCGATCGGGCAGGTGGACGTCCGGTCGGCGCGGACGCGGCCCACGGGCCTGGACGAGCTCGACCGCGTCCTCGGCGGCGGCATCGTGCCGGGGGCCGTCCTGCTGCTGGCCGGGGAGCCGGGCATCGGGAAGTCGACGCTGCTGCTGGAGGTCGCCGCGCTCGCCTCGACCGCGGCCGAGGGCGGCGCCGCGGAGGGCGGCGCCGCGAACGTCCTCTACGTGACCGGCGAGGAGTCGGCCGAGCAGGTGCGGCTGCGCGCCGACCGGGTCGGCGCGATCACCGACCGCCTGTACCTCGCGGCGGAGACCGAGCTGTCGGCGATCCTCGGGCACATCGACTCGGTGGAGCCCTCGCTGCTCGTCGTCGACTCCATCCAGACGATCGGGACGTCCGAGGTCGACGGCGCGCCCGGCGGCGTCACGCAGATCCGCGAGGTCGCCGCGAACCTGATCAGGGTCGCGAAGGAGCGCGGCATCACCGTCGTCCTCGTCGGCCACGTCACCAAGGAGGGCGCGATCGCCGGGCCGCGCCTGCTGGAGCACCTGGTCGACGTCGTCCTCTACTTCGAGGGCGACCGGCACTCGCGGCTCCGCATGATCCGCGCGGTGAAGAACCGGTACGGCCCCACCGACGAGCTGGGCTGCTTCGACCTCTCCGAAGTCGGCATCGTCGGGCTGCCCGACCCGAGCGGCCTGTTCCTCACCCGCCGCGAGGAACCCGTCCCCGGCACCTGCGTGACCGTCACCCTGGAGGGCCGCCGCCCGCTCGTCGCGGAGGTGCAGTCGCTCGTCGCGAAGTCGCACCTGCCCGCGCCGCGCCGGGCCGCGTCCGGGCTGGACACCTCCCGCGTGGCGATGGTCCTCGCCGTCCTCGCGCAGCGCTGCAAGATCTCCATGCACGAGCAGGACGTGTACGTCTCGACGGTCGGCGGGGTGCGGCTCAGCGAGACGTCCGTCGACCTGGCCCTCGCCCTGGCCGTGGCGGGCTCGACGGTCGAGCAGGCGCTGTCCAACAGCCTGATCGCGCTCGGCGAGGTCGGGCTCGCCGGGGAGGTCCGCGTCGTGCCCGGCGTCCAGCGGCGGCTCGCGGAGGCGGTGCGGCTCGGTTTCAAGCACGCCGTCGTCCCGCGCGGCTCCCTCGAACTCGCCGACGGATCGCCGCTGCGGCGCGCGGACCCGCAGCTCAGCAGCTACGAGGGCATGAAGGTGATGGAGGTGGACAGCCTGCAGCAGGCCCTGCAGGTCGCGTTTACGGCGCCCTGACGGGGTCACGCCAGAGTATTACTGCACACAACTCAGGCTTGCGACCTGGGGAGGAACCAGGGTCCGGTCCGCCTCGGTAAACTGACGCCGTCCAGCGACCTCCGGGGGTCAGGTGCCAGCACACGACAAGGGTCATGACGAACGACGCCGCGCCACCTTGGCAGCGGTGGCCCCGGGCACCCAGATCCGCGACGGACTCGAGCGGATCCTGCGGGGCCATACCGGCGGCCTGATCGTCCTCGGCTACGACAAACCGGTCGAGGAACTCTGCACGGGCGGTTTCGAACTCGACGTCGAGTTCTCCGCGACCCGGCTGCGCGAGCTCGCCAAGATGGACGGCGCGATCGTCCTCGACCACACCCACACCCGCATCGTCCGCGCCGCGGTCCACCTCGTGCCCGACTCGACCATCCCCACCGAGGAGTCGGGGACGCGGCACCGCACCGCCGAGCGCGTCGCCCGCCAGACCGGCCTTCCGGTCATCTCGGTCAGCCAGTCGATGCACATCATCGCGCTGTACCTGGACGGGATCCGCTACGTCCTCGAAGACTCGGCGGCCATCCTCTCCAAGGCCAACCAGGCCCTGGCGACGCTCGAACGCTACAAACTCCGCCTGGACGAGGTCTCCGGCACCCTCTCCGCCCTCGAAATCGAAGACCTCGTCACCGTCCGCGACGTCAGCGCCGTCGTCCAGCGCCTCGAAATGGTGCGGCGCATCGCCGACGAGATCGAGGGCTACGTCGTCGAGCTCGGCACCGACGGCCGCCTGCTCTCCCTCCAGCTGGACGAGCTGGTCTCCGGCGTCGACGCCGACCGGGAGCTGATCGTCCGCGACTACCCGTCCGACGACACCCGCGCCCGCGGCGTCGCCGCCATACTGTCGTCCCTCGACACCCTCACCGCGAACGAGCTGCTCGACCTGTCCACGGTCGCCGAGGTGATGGGCTTCGCCGGCCCGGACGCCCTCGACCTGCCGGTCAGCCCCAAGGGCTTCCGGCTCCTCGCGAAGGTCCCGCGGCTGCCGAGCATGGTCGTCGAACGCCTCGTCGAGCACTTCGGCGGCCTGCAGAAACTCCTCGCCGCCAGCATCGACGACCTCCAGGCGGTCGGCGGCGTGGGCGAATCCCGCGCCCGCAGCGTCCGCGAGGGCCTCTCCCGCCTCGCCGAATCCTCGATCCTGGAACGCTACGTCTGACCGGCGCACGCGGCCGCCGGGCACCCTCCGCGATCGGCGGGGGCGGGACCCGCGACCGGGCGCGGCGCCTCCGGAACGTTCCGCGGGTCAGCGGAGCTGGAAGACGCGGCCCTTGACCTTCATGCCCTTGAGGGAGGCGACATAGGTGCCGGGGCGGGCGCGGGTGCCGCCCTTGCAGCCGCGCTCACGGTCCCAGGTGACGGTGTCGACGTAGGGGATCCCGCGGCGGAGCTTCTCCTTGGGCGCGTCACCGCGGCGGCACTCGGCGGACGACCAGATGCGGTCCGGCCCGGACGTGATGCGGACGTCCAGCGAACCCGTGTCGAACGTGCAGGTGCCGGTGCCGATGTTGACGACCGTGATCCGGAACTCCGGCCGCTCGGAGCCCCTGTAGGTGGTGCCGGCGGCCGACATGTTCACGACGAGGTCCGCGTCGCCGCAGGGGCCGCCGTCGCCCCCCGCTTGCGGCTTGGGCGTGGTCGTCGTGGTGACCGTGACCGTCGGCATCGCGGTGGGGGGCGGCGCCGGCGCGCTCGCGCTCTCGGCCGCCTTCGCGTCCCCGACGGGCTCGCCCTTCCCCGTCCCGGCGCACGCCCAGGCCAGCAGGCCGACCGCGCCGAGCACGCCCGCCAGGGCCACCGCGCGGCGCCGCCAGTACTGGTCCAGCCCCGAACCCCCAGAGTCACGTCGAGTACTCGGACACATACGGTCAGTATGCATTCAGTGAACCGGAAAGAGGGGACGACCCGCCGCGTGCCACAATGGCCGCGCACCATGAACCTGAACTCCGCCTACACCGCCCCGATCCTCGACTGGTACGAGGCGAACGCCCGGGATCTGCCGTGGCGGGCGCCGGACGCGACCCCGTGGGGCGTCCTCGTCAGCGAGATCATGCTCCAGCAGACGCCGGTCGCCCGCGTCCTGCCCGTGTGGGACGCCTGGATGACGCGCTGGCCGACCCCTGCCGCCCTCGCCGCCGAACCGTCCGGCGAGGCCGTCCGGGCGTGGGGGCGGCTCGGCTACCCGCGCCGGGCGCTGCGGCTGCACGAGAGCGCCCGCGCGATCACCGAACGGCACGGCGGCGAGGTGCCGTCCTCCCACGAGGAGCTGCTCGCGCTGCCCGGCATCGGCGCGTACACGGCCGCCGCCGTCGCGAGCTTCGCGTTCAAGCAGCGGCACGCCGTCCTCGACACCAACGTCCGGCGCGTCCTGGCCCGGCTGGTGTCGGGCGTCGAGTACCCGCCGAAGTCGCAGACGAAGGCCGAGGCGGCGCTCGCGGAGAGCCTCCTGCCGGTCGATCCCGCGACCGCCGCCCGCTGGGCCGTCGCCGTCATGGAACTGGGCGCGCTGGTCTGCACCGCCCGCACGCCGCGCTGCGTCGACTGCCCGGTGCTCGGCCAGTGCGCGTGGCAGCTGGCCGGACGTCCCGCCTACGACGGCCCGCCGCGCCGGGGCCAGACGTACGCGGGCACAGACCGCCAGTGCCGGGGCCGCATCCTGGCCGTACTGCGGGACGCGGACGGCCCGGTCGCGAAGCCGGCCCTCGACGTCGTCTGGTCGGACGCCGTCCAGCGCGAACGCGCCCTGGACGCCCTCATCGCCGACGGCCTGGTCGACCCCTTGGACGACGGCCGCTACGCCCTCCCCGCCTGACGGAGCCCTCACCTCATGGGACACCCACCCCCGTCCGAGCGCGTCGCTCATATCTGGTCGTCGTCGGCCTGCGCGGGTGCCGACCCCCCGTCTGAGGGCGTCGCTCGCGGCCACATGCGCGTCCTCCGCGTCGCCGCGGAAAATGGTTCGGCGGCGAGGCCGAGGCGGCCGTAGCGTACCGGCGTGCGTGATCTGCTGAGCCTGCCGAAAGCCCATCTGCACGTCCATCTGGAGAGCACCATCCGGTGGTCCACGCTCCGGGAGATCGGCGCGGCGAACGGCGTGCGGGTGCCCGGCGACGTGGGCTCGTTCGGCGACTTCGCCTCGTTCTTCGCCCAGAACGACCTCGTCCGTGCGTGCCTGCGCCGCCCCGGCGACTTCCGCCGCATCGCCTACGAGTTCTGCGAGGACGAAGCCGCCCAAGGCGTCCGCTACGCCGAGGTGTCGTTCACGGCGGCCGGACACGGCGAACGGCTCGGCGACCTCGCCATGCCCCTCCAGGGCGTCTTGGAGGGCCTGGAGGCCGGGCAGGAGGCGTTCGGGATCGAGTGTCGCCTCATCCTCGACCATTCCCGGCGCCGCTCGGTGGAGCGCGCCTGGAAGACCCTCGAACTCGCCCGCCGCCACGACCGCGTCGTGGCCGTCGGCCTCGCAGGCGACGAGGCGCACCCGGGCGACCCGTTCACCGACGTCTTCGCCGCCGCCCGCGACGCCGGGCTGCACGTCGTCCACCACGCGGGCGAAGGCGAGGGGCCCGCCAGCATCCGGCAGGCCATCGGCCCCGGCCGCGCCGAGCGCCTCGGCCACGGCATCCGCGTCCTGGACGATCCCGGCCTCGTGGCGGAGGTCCGGGGACGCGGGATTCCCCTGGAGGTGTGCCCGTCGTCCAACGTCGCCCTCGGCTTCGTCTCCTCCCTCGGCGCGCACCCCCTCCCCCGCCTCCGCGACGCCGGCCTGCTGGTCACCCTCAACACCGACATCCCGGCACTGATCAACACGTCGCTGACCACGGAGTACGCCAACGTGCGCGACGCCTTCGGCTACGACGACCGCACCGTCGCCGAACTGGCCCGCGACACCGTGACCGCGTCCTTCGCC
>NZ_JBIQHY010000044.1:29300-47228 GCF_044508335.1 Actinomadura sp. | reverse complement strand
TTCCGCCACACCTCCGTCGTCGCCGGCGTCGCCACCGGCACCATCGCCGGGTTCGGCCCCATGTCGTACGTCCTGGCGCTGCAGGCCATAGCCGAGCTGCTCGCCGAGCAGAACCCCGCCTGACGACCGTCCGGCGGAGCGAGGGCGCCGCTACTCCTCCTCGGCGGCCCGGCGCGCCATGTCCTTGAGCTCGGCCACCACGTCGTCCAGCGGCGCCACGTCGCGGTGGGCGCGGCAGAGGATGGTGGCGCCCTCGACGGCCGCGACGATGAGGCGGGCCAGGCGGGCGGCGCGGTGGTCGGGGACGCCGGCGTTGCCGAGGCCGGTCGCGAGGGTGTCCTGCCAGAGGCCGAACACCGCCGCGGCGGCCTTGGCGAGCTGGGGCGCGTCGTCGTGGGACTCGACGGTGACGGCGACGACGGGGCAGCCCGCGCGGAACTCGCTCCTGATCAGGACCTGCCGCCACCAGCCGACGAAGGCGTCCACCGCGGAGGCGGCGTCGCCGCCCTCGGTGGCGGCGAGGATGCCGGCGTTGAGGAAGTCGCCGGCGTAGCGGACGGCCTCCTCGGCGAGCTGCGCCTTGCCGTCCGGGAAGTGGTGGTAGATCGACCCGCGCGGGGCGCCGCTGTGCGCGATGACGTCGCGGAACCCGGTGCCGCTGTAGCCGCGCTCGCGGAACAGGTAGGCGGCGCTGCGCACCATGCGTTCCCGGCTGTCCGTCCCCATGACTCGATTATGACATTCATCATACGGTGCCCGCGTTGCCCATGACGGTCGTCATAGAAGATGGTGACTATGACGGACGTCCTACTGGTTGGGGAGCCTGATGGAGAGCACGGCGGGACTGGAGCAGCTGAAGGAACTGCTCGACAAGGGCGCGGAGAAGGGGCACGGCATCGGGACCCTGCTCGGCATCACGGCCGAGAGCCTCGAACCCGGCCGGGTCGTGTTCGCCCTCACCCCGCGCCCCGACTTCAGCAACCCGCTCGGGACCGTGCACGGCGGCATCATGTCCACGCTGCTGGACTCGGCGATGGCGTGCGCGGTGCACACGTCCCTGGCGGAGGGCGCCGGTTACACGACGCTGGAGCTCAAGGTGAACTTCGTCCGGGCGGTGCCGCTGGACGGCGGCCGGCTGGTGTGCGAGGGGACGACCGTCCATGTCGGGCGCAAGGTCGCGACCGCCGAGGGGCGCATCACCGACGCCGACGGCAGGCTCGTCGCGCACGGGACGACGACGTGCCTGCTCTTCCCGCCGCCTACTGGCGAGTAGGGTTCGCTTGGGCGCGGAAGGGTTCGCCCAGGCACGGGAGAAGGAGAGCCTCGTGATCGACCTCCAGCGCGACGGAGATGTGCACATCCTGCGGTTCGACGCCGGCGAGAACCGGTTCAGCCCCGGCTTCCTCGACGAGGTCGAGGACGCGCTCGACACCGTCGCGAAGAACGACGGGCCGGGCGCGCTGGTCACCGCCGGGACCGGCAAGTTCTACTCCAACGGCCTCGACCTGGACTGGCTGAGCGCCAACCAGGACCGGTTCGAGGAGTACCTGCGGCGGGTGCACGGGCTGTTCGCGCGCGTCCTGGAGCTGCCCATGCCGACCGTCGCGGCGCTGAACGGGCACGCGTTCGCGGGCGGCGCGATGCTCGCCCTGTGCCACGACGCCGCCGTGATGCGCACCGACCGCGGCTACTTCTGCCTGCCCGAGGTCGACCTCGGCATGAGCTTCACGCCGGGGATGAACCTGCTGATCAAGGAGCGGCTGCCGCGCGCGACCGCGCACGAGGCCATGCTCACCGGCCGCCGGTACACCGCCGAGCAGGCGCGGGACGCCGGGATCGTCCAGCGGACCGCTCCCGAGGAGGAGGTCCTCGCCGCCGCCGTGGAGCTGGCGGCGGCGTCGGCGGGCAGGAACGGCGGGACGGTCGCCAAGATCCGCACGGACCTGTACCGGCCGGTGCTGGACGCGCTGCACGGTCCCGCCCTCCCCTGAACCGGGGCGCCCTCAACCGGGGGCGGCGGGTAGGTTACGTTCGACTGGAATCGGATTCGGTTAGGGAGAGGATGCCGATGCGCATCGGGATGGCGCTCAGCTACTCGGGCGGTTTCAAGGAGACCGTCGAGGAGCTGTCCGACTACGAGAAGGCCGGCCTCGACATCGTCTACGTCGCGGAGGCGTACAGCTTCGACGCGGTGAGCCAGATGGGCTACATCGCGGCCAAGACCGAGCGGCTGGAGATCGCCTCCGGCATCCTCAACATCTACTCGCGCACGCCGACCGCGATGGCGCAGACCGCCGCGGGCCTGGACTACGTGTCCGGGGGGCGGTTCACGCTCGGCATCGGCGCGTCCGGCCCGCAGGTCATCGAGGGCTTCCACGGCGTCCCCTACACGGCGCCGCTCGGCCGCACCCGCGAGGTCATCGAGATCTGCCGCAAGGTGTGGCGGCGCGAGCGGCTCCAGTACGACGGCAGGTACTACAAGCTGCCGCTGCCCGCCGACCAGGGCACCGGCCTGGGCAAGCCGCTGAAGCTCATCAACCACCCGGTGCGCGCCGACATCCCGATCCTGGTCGCCGCGATCGGCCCGAAGAACGTCGAGCAGACCGCCGAGATCGCCAACGGCTGGGAGCCGATCTTCTACATGCCGGAGAAGGCCGAGGAGGTGTGGGGCGCCTCCCTCGCCGCCGGCAAGGCCAGGCGCGACCCGGCGCTCGGCGAGCTGGACGTGGTCGGCCAGGCCCCGCTCGCCATCGGCGACGACGTCCAGGGCTACCTGGAGTTCGGCCGTCCCATGGCGGCGCTGTACATCGGCGGCATGGGCGCCAAGGGCAAGAACTTCTACAACGACCTCGCCCGCCGCTACGGCTTCGAGAAGGAGGCCGAGGAGATCCAGGACCTCTATCTGGACGGCAAGAAGGACGAGGCCGCCGCGAAGGTTCCGCAGGAACTGCTGGAGAAGATGTCGCTCATCGGCTCCGAGGGCCATGTCCGCGAGCGGCTCGCCGCGATGAAGGAGTCCGGGATCACGACGCTGAACGTCGCCCCGATCGCCGGCGACCACAAGGGCCGCCTCGCCCTGATCGAGAAGGTCAAGGAGATGGCCGCCGAGCTCTGACCCGCTTCGTCGGCTTGCGGCGTGTTGCCCTTATGAGCGCGCCGATAAGGGCAACACGCCGCAAGCCGAGGGTCAGAGCGCGGCGTGGACCTCCTTGGCGACGCGCTCGCCGGAGCGGACCGCGCCGTCCATGTAGCCGGTCCAGTAGTCGGACGTCTCGGTGCCCGCCCAGTGGATCGGGCCGCACGGGGCGCGCAGCGCCGGGCCGAACGCGGTGAGCGCGCCGGGCGGGGCGATGCCGACCGGGCCGCCGCCGCTCCACATCTCGTTGTCCCAGCGCTGGAACGCCGTGATCCGCGGGCGGGCGGCCTTGTCGCCGAACAGCTTGGTGAACGAGTCGAGGCCCGCCGCCCGGACCTCGTCCGCGGACGCGCCGTCCAGCTTGCGGATGTTCGCCTGGTTCATGAAGCCCATCAGGATGCCGCGCGACCCGTCCGGCGGGCTGTTGTCGAACGTCGCGTCGATCGCGCCGCTGTCGGCGACCGCCTGCCCGGTGAGGCCGTCCGCGCGCCAGAACGGCGTGTCGTAGACGCCGACGAACTTGGCGATCGAGCCCATCGGGTAGCGCTGCATCAGCTGCGCCCGGCTCGCGGGCAGCGCCGGCGAGTAGTCGATCCTGTTCGCGATCGCGGGGGACATCGCGACGATGACCCGCTTGGCCGACACGGTGATCCCGTCCGCGGTGACGGTGACGGCGCCGGCGCCGGTCGCGATGGACCGTACCGGCGCGTTGTAGCGGACGATGTCGCCCAGCCGCGCCGCCAGCCGGACGGGCACCTCCTGCGAGCCGCCCACGAACCGGGACTCCTGCGCGCCGTCCTTGGTGTTGATCAGCCGGTCTATCGTCCCGGGGTTGCTCTCGTTGCCCGCCGCGGCCGCGTAGTGCAGCAGGTAGAGCAGCGAGATCTCCTGCGAGCGCATCGACAGCGTGGAGGAGGCGAACGCGTCCATCAGGAACCGCGCGCCGCTGCTCAGCGAGTTGGACCGCGACCACGTGTAGAACGTCTGCGCGTCCCACTCCTCGGCCTTCGCCGCCTTCCACGGCTCGCCGACCGGGACCTGCTTGATCATGTTGCCGAGCTTGAGCAGCGCCAGCTCCAGGTCGAGTACGCCCCAGTCCGGCGGGACCGCGCCGAGCAGGCCGTCGGTGGCGTACAGCGACCGCTTCCCGTTGCGGTAGTAGACGTTCTTGCCCTCGTTGTAGGTCTTGAAGGTCTCGACGCCCATGTCCCTGGCGAGCGCGGCGATCCTGTCCTGCGTCGGGCCGATGAACTCGGCGCCGCCCTCGCTGGTGGTGCCGTCGCCGAGCGGCAGGCCGTACACCCGCCCGCCCGGCCGGTCCCGGGCCTCCAGGACGATCACGGACCGGCCGGCCGCGACGAGGTCGCGGGCGGCGGTCAGGCCGGACAGGCCGGCCCCGACGATCACCACGTCGGTGCTGACCGGAGCGGTGCGGGCGGCGGCGGACGGCGCCGCGGCGGCGGAGGCGACGGCGCCGGCGGCGGTGAGCGCGCCCGTGCCGAGCAGTCTGCGGCGGCTGACTCGGGTCAAGGGGAATCCCTCCAGGGGTGTCCATGCGGGGGGACGGAAGGTTCACACGGCAGCTCACGCTAGGCCCGCCCTCAACCTGAAGTCGAGGGTTCTTCATGTTTCGTGACCGCGTCGAGACGGCCTCCCGGCCCGCCCCGGCGATCATCTAGAGTCCTGCCCATGGGGGGACGCATGGCAGGACGCATGGCGGGACGCTGCATGGGTGAGGCACGGCATGGGTGAGGCACGGCATGGGTGAGGCGCACGCCGCCCGGCGCCGGAGGCTGGCCGCGCTCGTCGCGGAGCGCGGCGCCGCCGCCGCGCTGGTGACGCGGCTGGTCAACGTCCGCTACCTGACCGGGCTCGACAGCTCCCGCGCCGCGCTGCTGGTCCCGGCGGACGGCCCGGCCGTCCTCGCGACCGACGGCCGGTACGCCGGCATGGCCGCGGAGGTCTGCCCGGAGCTGCCCGTCGTCGTCGACCGGCAGGTGGTGGAGGCGCTGGTGGCGCGGGCCGCCGCGGACGGCCACGGCCGCGTCGGCTTCGAGGCGCACGACATCACCGTCGAGCAGCACGCGGCCCTGCTCGACGCCGCCGAGGTCGAGCTGGCGCCGCTCGGCCGCCTGGTGGAAGAGCTGCGCATGGTCAAGGACGAGGAGGAGATCGCCCTCCTGCGGGAGGCGTGCGCGATCACCGGCCGCGCGTTCGAGGCCGTCCTCCCCGAGATCCGCGCCGGCGTCACCGAGCGGGCCGTCGCGGTCGCGCTCGAACGCGCCATGGTCGACTTCGGCGCCGAGCGCCCCGCGTTCGAGTCGATCATCGCGTCCGGCCCGAACGGCGCCGTCCCGCACCACCACCCCGGCGGCCGCGAGCTGCAGGCCGGCGACCTGGTCACCATGGACTTCGGCGCCCTGTACGGCGGCTACCACGCCGACATGACCCGCACCGTCGCGATCGGCGAGCCCGCCGGCTGGCAGCGCGACCTGTACGACCTCGTCAGCCGGGCGCAGCGCGCCGCCGTCGAGGCCGCCCGGCCCGGCGCGGACACCAAGGACGTCGACGCCGCCGCCCGCGAGATCATCAAGGACGCCGGGCACGGCGCGGAGTTCACCCACGGGCTGGGGCACGGCGTCGGCCTGGAGATCCACGAAGCGCCGCTCATGGGGTACGACAAGACCGGTAAACTGATGGATCGGGTACCGATCACCGCGGAGCCGGGGGTCTATCTCACGGGCCGGGGCGGAGTCCGCATCGAGGACACGATCGTGGTCCGCGCGGACGGCCCGGAGCTCCTCACCACGACGACCAAGGACCTGCTCGTCCTCTAGACGCGCGGGTCGCGACCGGGAGAACAGCCAGTGGCGACGACGAACGACCTGAAGAACGGCATGACGCTGAACCTCGACGGCCAGCTGTGGACCGTCCTCGAGTTCCAGCACGTCAAGCCAGGCAAGGGCGGCGCGTTCGTCCGCACCAAGCTGAAGAACGTCCTGTCCGGGAAGGTCGTCGACAAGACCTTCAACGCCGGCACCAAGGTCGAGGTGGCCAGCGTCGACAAGCGGGAGATGCAGTACCTCTACCGCGAGGGCGAGGACTTCGTCTTCATGGACACCGAGACCTACGACCAGCCGCACATCCCGGCGGCCGTCGTCGGCGACGCCGCGAACTACCTGCTGCCCGAGCAGAACGCGGTGATCGCCTTCAACGACGACACCCCGCTGTACGTCGAGCTGCCCGCCGCCGTCGTGCTGGAGATCACCGAGACCGAGCCCGGCCTGCAGGGCGACCGCTCCACCGGCGGCAGCAAGCCCGCCACCGTGGAGACCGGCGCGCAGATCCAGGTCCCGCTGTTCATCACCACCGGGGAGAAGGTCAAGGTCGACACCCGCTCCGGCGAGTACCTCGGCCGCGCCTGAGATGGCGGCCCGCACCAAGGCCAGGAGACTCGCGCTCGACATCCTGTTCGCGGCGGAGCTGCGGGAGGAGGAGCCGGTGGCCGTGCTCGCGGCGCGGGGCCGCCCCAACCAGGACGAGCCGGCCGAATACCCGCACGCCGTCCGGCTGATCGAGGGCGTCCAGGAGCACCGGGAGCGCATCGACGAGCTGATCTCCACCTACGCCACCGGCTGGACGCTGGAGCGGATGCCGGCCGTCGACCGCAACATCCTGCGGATGGGCGCGTTCGAGCTGCTGTGGGCGGACGACGTCCCCGACGGCGTCGCGGTCAGCGAGGCCGTCGCCCTCGCGACCGAGCTGTCCACCGACGAGTCCCCGCGCTTCGTCAACGGCCTCCTCTCCCGCCTGCAGCAGCTCAAGCCCTCCCTCACGCTGTGAATCGCGCCGGTTGCGGCGCACCGGGCGGCTAGGCTGGGCGGCGATGACTGACGTTAAGGGAGCCGCCGTGACCGGCCGGCAGCAGAAGCGGGTGCGGGGCGGCACCAGGGTGCGCAGCGCGGTCCTGTGGGACGCCCTGCGCACCGTGCTCGCCCGCATCACCCCGGAGGCCGGCCCGCGCGACGTCGTGGACGTCGGCGGCGGCACCGGCGGGTTCGCGGTCCCGCTCGCCGAGCTGGGGCACCGCGTCACCGTGGTCGACGCCAACCCGGACGCGCTGGCCGCGCTGGAGCGCCGCGCCGCCGAGTCCGGGGTCCGGGTCCGCGCGGTGCAGGGCGACGCCGTCGACCTGCCCGACCTGCTGGGCCCGGCCGCCGCCGACCTCGTGCTGTGCCACAGCGTCCTGGAGTACGTCGACGACCCCAGCGCGGCGATGGCCGCGCTGACCGGCGCGGTCCGGCCGGGCGGCTCGGTGAGCGTGCTCGTCGCCGGGCAGGTCGCCGCCGCGCTGCACCGCGCCGTGTCCGGGCACTTCGACGACGCGCGGCGGGTGCTCACCGACCCGTCCGGGCGGTGGGGCGAGGGCGACCGGATGCCCCGCCGGTTCACCCGCGAGACGCTGTCGTCCCTGGTGCGCGGCGCGGGCCTGCGCGTCGCCGAGCTGCACGGCGTGCGGATCTTCGCCGACCTGGTGCCGAGCGGCCTGCTGGACGGCGACTCCGACTCGGCGGACGCGCTGATCGCGCTGGAGTCCGTCGCGGCCGTCCACCCCGTCCTGCGCGACCTCGCCACCCAGCTGCACCTGGTGGCCGACAAGCCGGCCGACAAGCCGGCCGGGTAGCCGCCGGGCGCCGGCCGGGGACCAGTCGAGTACTAATAGAGCGTGAGCCGCAAGCAGCAGCTGCACCGGCCGGGTCCGCAGCCGGGGCCGCCCGCAGACGACACCGGCTGCGCCATCCTGCACGTCGACATGGACGCGTTCTTCGTCAGCGTCGAGCTGCTCGACCGCCCCGAGCTGCGCGGCCGCCCCGTGATCGTGGGCGGCGCCGGGCCGCGGGGCGTGGTGTCCGCGGCGTCCTACGAGGCCCGCGCGTTCGGCGTGCACTCGGCGATGCCGATGACGCGGGCGCGGCGGCTGTGCCCGCAGGCGGTCGTGCTGCCGGTGGACCACGGCAAGTACTCCCGCGTCTCCGCCGCGGTGTTCGAGATCTTCCGGTCCGTCACCCCGCTGGTCGAGGGCCTGTCGCTGGACGAGGCGTTCCTCGACGTGGCGGGCGCCCGGCGGCGGCTCGGCCGGCCGGCGCGGATCGCCCAGATGATCCGCGAGCAGGTCCGCGACCAGCAGGGCATCACGTGCTCGGTGGGCGTCGCGAGCACCAAGTTCATCGCCAAGCTCGCCTCGACCCGGTGCAAGCCCGACGGGCTGCTCGTGGTGCCCGCCGACGGCGTCGTCGAGTTCCTGCACCCGCTGCCCGTCGCGTCCCTGTGGGGCGTGGGGGAGCGGACGGAGGAGCACCTCGCCCGGCTCGGCCTGCGGACGGTCGGGCAGCTCGCCCGGGTCCCGCCGGCCACGCTGCGGCGCGAGCTCGGCAACGCGATGGGCGCGCACCTGCACGAGCTGGCGTGGGGCCGCGACCCGCGCGAGGTCGTCCCGCACACGCCCGACAAGAGCATCGGCGCCGAGGAGACGTTCGACACCGACGTCGACGACCCCGAGGCCATCCGCCGGTCGCTGCTGCGGCTCGCGGAGAAGACCGGCGAGCGGCTGCGGGCCGCCGGGAACGCGGGCCGGACGGTCAGCGTCAAACTCCGGATGGCGGACTTCAGGACGATCACCCGGGCGCGGACGCTGAACGAGCCCACGGATCTCGCCCGTGTGATCTATGTCACAGCGCGGGAGCTCTATGAGGCGGCCGGGCTGGAACGGGTACGACTCCGTCTGGTCGGGGTGCGGGTCGAGAACCTGGTCCCCGCCGGCGAGGCCCCCCGTCAGCTCGCCTTCGACGAGCCGGAACGCGGCTGGCGTGAGGCCGAGCGTGCCATGGACCAGGTCGCGCACCGGTTCGGCCGCGGCGCGGTCCGTCCCGCCGCGCTCGTCCGGCGTGCGGCGGACGGTGACGGAAGTGACGGCAGGGACGGAAGGCAATGAAAGAAGGCTGTGGGGTGACCTGGACGGGGCCCTCGACGGGCCGTTCGCTTTCGCGCGCTCGACAGTGCTCGTATTCTGGGCATATCACCGTTGACGTTCGCGTCCCGCATCGGATACCCCGTCGCGGAGCTGTCGTTGGGAGGTGCCGTGCCGCTCTCTGAGCACGAGCAGCGCATGCTCGAACAGATCGAATCGGCTCTGTACGCCGAGGATCCGAAGTTCGCTCACGCGGTTCGCTCGACCAACCCCCAGGTCCATTACAAGCGCCGGATCATCAAGGCCGCCCTCGGTTTCGTCGTGGGCGTCTGCGCCCTGATGGCCGGCCTCGTGATCAATGAGGGCACGGTCACCATCGCGATCAGTGTGACCGGTTTCCTGCTGATGGTGGTGTGCTGCGTCTGGGCGTTGACGAGCTGGAAGCGGATGACCGGCATCGGGAACGAGCCCGCCCGCGGTGGCGGCGGCCGCTCCTCCCGCCCGGCCAAGGCCGGCTTCATGGAGCGCATGGAAGAGCGCTGGCGCCGCCGCACCGAAGGCGACTGACAGACCTCGCGCCGACGTCCCGGCCCCGCGTGCCGACCGCGGGGCCGGGACGTCTGCGTATGAGGGGCCGCGGCGCTCCGGTGGCCGGGACGCGCGCATCCCGGGGGTGTTCCTCCGGCGTTCCGCGGCCCTACCGGCGGCGCGGGCGGGCGAGGCGGCCCGGCAGGGCGTTCAGCCGGGCGGTGACGTCGAGGGCGCGGTCCGAGGCGGTGCGCAGCGCGGCGCGGGTCTGCGCCATCGTGGACGGCGGCAGCAGCCGGGCGCGCCAGCGGGCGCGGCGGCCCACGGACGCGGCGAACGCCTCCCGCACGGTCTTCACGTCGGCGCGCAGCCGCTCCACCGGCTCCGGGGAGCGCGACCGGGAGTAGCGGGCCAGCTCCTCGGCGCGGGCGATGCGGGTGAGGGCCCGCGCGCTCGCGCCGTCCAGGTCGAGCAGCTCGCCGAGCCGCCGCGCGGCGGCCCGCGGGGAGTCGCTGGCCCGCCATTCCAGCCCGTGGTCGAGCGCGTCGGCGCGCATCTCCCGCCACGCGGCGTGCGCCGCACTGGCCGGGTCGGGCGGGGCCGCCCGCCGCCGCGCCGGGCCGGGCCGGGGCGGGGCGCCGGGCACCGGCGGGGGCGGCGGCGTCAGCGCCGCCCAGCGGCGGCGCCGGGTGTACGCCCGCAGCGCCATCGGCACGCCCAGCAGCATCAGCGTCAGCAGCGCGCCCGCCATCCAGGGCGTGGCGGTGAACCCGTCGTCCTCGGTGTCCTGCGCGGCGGAGGTGCTGCCGGGCGCCTGGTCGTCGCGGTGCCGGGCGCCGGCGCTCGGCGAGGCGGCCGCCTCGCCGCCCGGCGCGGAGGAGTCGGGCGCCTGCGCGGACGAGCTGTCGCTCCCGCCGCCGGCGCTGACCGCGGGACGGCTGTAGGCCGGCGCGACCGCGGTGCCCTGCCCGGCCGCGCCCGACGGCGTCGGCTCGAACCGCACCCAGCCGGTGCCCTGGAAGTACAGCTCCGGCCAGGCGTGCGCGTCCCGCGACCGGACGACCCACTCGCCCGGCCTGACCTCGCTGCCCGGCGTGTACCCCATCGCCACGCGGGACGGGATGCCGAGGATCCGCGCCATCAGCGCCATCGAGGCGGCGTACTGCTCGCAGTAGCCGTGCTTGCTGTGCAGCAGGAAGTCGACGAGGTCGCTGCCCTTCTGCGGCGCGGGCGCGGACAGGTCGTAGCTGAACCCGCCGGTGGTGGTGAACCAGCGCTGCAGCCGGACGGCCTGCGTGAGCGCGGTCGCCGACCCGGCGGTGACCCGCTCGGCGAGCTTCCTGACCTCCTGCGGGATGTTCTTCGGCACCGCGGTGTAGTGCGCGACGATGTCGGCCGGGTAGCCGCCCGCGGCGGCGAGCTGCCCGGCGGTCGGGTCGGCGCGCAGGCTCTCCACGGTGTAGGAGCGGCCGCCCGCCGCGTCGTGCAGCGAGTAGACCATCAGCGACGAGGGGTGCACCCGCCAGTCCCCCCTGATCGACACGCTGGTCGGCGCGTACGGCACCGGCAGGAACGTCATGTTCCTGACCTCGGGCCGCACGTGGACCGTGGTCGTCACCTTGTGCACCCGCCCGATGGACAGCCCCGGCGGCGGCGGGAGCGTGCGCCCGAAGACGATCCTGTCCTTGGAGCTGCTCTTCAGCGGGCTGTAGGTCCAGCGGTCGCCGTCGAACCGGTCGAGGGCGTACAGCCGCAGGTAGTCGGGGCCCTCCGGGTCGTCGGTCCGGTAGGTGAGGACGACCGAGTCGTCCAGCCGGGTCAGCTCCCGCTTCAGGCTGACCAGCGGGTCGGGCGTCGTCACGGTGCGGGTGCCCGAGCCCCCGCCGCCGTCCAGGCCGAACACGCCGCGCGGGTGCAGGCCCGGCACCGCGGCCGGCAGCAGCACCGCGACGGCGACCGCGCCGAGCGCTATCCGCCGGCCGCTCGCCGCCAGCGCCGCCGTGGCGGGCGGCTCCGGCTCCTCGCCGGGGCGCGGCCCGGTCCCGGCCAGCGGGACCTCGCGGGGCCGGTGCCGCGAGGTGACCGTGCGGCCCCAGCCGCCGACCTTCTCCCGGGAGTCGGCCATCAGCAGGGCGAGGAAGCCGAGCGCGCCGACACCGAACGCCAGCCAGCCGGCGCCGTCCTCGCGGACCGCCGCGGGCACGCTGTACATGGCGAGCAGCGGCAGCCCGGCGGGCGCGGTGCGGTGCAGCCGGACGGCGAGCAGGTCGACCATGACCGCGACCAGCCCGATCCCGGTCGCGGTCAGCATCGCGATGCCGGGCAGCAGCGGGACCGGCGCCGCGTACCGGTTCGCGGCCCGCCAGCCCTCCCCGGCCAGGTCGCCGAGGTGCCCCACCGACTCCGGGGACGGGACGAACACCAGCCACGCCAGGTCGGCGGCGTAGACGAGGTCGAGGTAGAGCAGCAGCGCCGCCAGCCCGAACACCGCGTTCATCGGCGCGGGCAGCCGCAGCCGCCGGGCCAGCAGCCCGCCGCCCGCCGCCGCGAGCACCGCGCCCAGCCCGGCCCAGAACCAGCCGGCCTTCTCGTACAGCGGGTAGAGGCCGAGCGAGCCGGCGACCGTCGCCAGCCCGGCCATGACCGTCATCCGGATCCTCATGAGCCGTCCCTGACGAAGTCCTCACCGGCCTTGCCGGCCGTCGTCCACGCCCGGGCGAGGTCCGCGGCGGACGCGACGGGCAGCACCCGCCACCCCGCCGAGCGCAGCAGCCCCGCGGTCCCCTCGCCCTGCGGCTCCGCCCGCTCCGCGGCGCCGGGCGTGCCCTGGAGCAGCACCGCGACGGACGTCCCGGTGCCGCGCCGCGCCGCCGCCACCGCGCGGGCCTCCTCGGCGGACAGGGCGCCGAACACCGCGACGACCAGCCCCTCGCCCTCCCGCGCGCCGGCCTCGCCGCCGCGCAGCGCGGCCAGCCCCGCCGACAGCGAGTTGCCCCGGGACCGGCGCGCCACCGCGAGCGCGTCGAGCAGCAGCCCCTCGAACGCGCCCTCGGACGGCGCCGCGGGCAGCGCCTCCCCGGCGTCGGTGACGTACCGCAGGCTCATCCCCGTCCGGACGAGGTGCACGCCGATCGACGCGGTCGCCGACACCGCCTGCTCGAACGAGCTGCTCAGCCCCTCGCCCCAGTGCGCGCTGCGGCGGGTGTCGAGGAACAGCGTGCCGCTGCTCTGGAAGTGCTGCTCCTCGCGCCGCACCATCAGCTCCCCGTGCCGGGCGGTGGACCGCCAGTGCACGCGGCGCAGGTCGTCGCCGTGCCGGTACTCGCGGGGGGCCACGTCGTCCTCGCCCGCCGCGGACACCGCGCGGGCGACGCTGTCGCCGCCGCCCGTCCACGCGCCCGACAGCCGGCTGTGCGGCAGCGGCACGATCGCGGGCGTCACGGTCAGCGTGTCGGACAGGCTGAACGAGCGCACCAGCTCCACCATCCCGAACGGGTCGGCGAGCCGGACCGTCAGCGGCCCGGTGCGGTAGCGGCCGCGCACGTCCGAGCGGATCCGGTAGCCGAGCTGGCGGGAGCCGTGCGGCTCGATCCGCTCCAGCACGAACCGGGCCCGGCCGCCGAGCGCGTACGGGACCCGGTCCTCCACCATGAGCAGCCCGCTCGGCAGCCGCGACACGTTCTCCAGCCGCAGGTCGACGCGGGCCTCATGGCCGACCGGCAGCCGCGCCGGGTCGAGCCGCCGCGCGCACGCCAGCCGGTACCGGGTCCGCGACACCGCGAGCATGCACAGCAGCGGCAGCACCAGCACGAGCACCCCCGCGCGCAGCAGGTCGCGCTCGCCCAGGATGAGCGCGCAGATGATCGCGGTCGCGCCGGCGGCCACGAAGGACCGCCCGCGCGTGGTGAGGCCGGCCAGCGTGCGTCGCACCGGTCACTTCCCGGGGGAGGGCACCGGCAGGCGCTTCACCAGGTCGGCGACGACCTGCTCGGGACGCCGCCGCTCCACCTGCGCCTCCGCGGTCGGCAGCAGCCGGTGCGCGAGGACGGGGACGGCGAGGTCCTGCACGTCGTCGGGGACGACGTAGTCGCGGTCGTCGAGCGCCGCGTACGCCCGCGCCGCGCGCACCAGGTGCAGGGTCGCCCGCGGGGACGCGCCGAGCCGCAGCTCGGGGTGCTTGCGGGTGGCGGCGACGAGGTCGATCGCGTACTGCTTCACCGCGGGCGCGACGTGCTGGCGCCGCACCACCTCGATGAGGTCGCGGACGTCGGCGGCGTGCGCGACCGGGGTGAGCCGGTCGAGGGGGGAGGTCTGGCCGTGCGTGTCGAGCATCTCCAGCTCGGCGGCCGCGTCGGGGTAGCCCATCGAGATGCGGGCGGTGAACCGGTCGCGCTGCGCCTCCGGCAGCGGGTAGGTGCCCTCCATCTCCACCGGGTTCTGCGTGGAGATCACCATGAACGGCGGCTCCAGCGCGTAGGTGGTGCCGTCGACGGTGACCTGGCGCTCCTCCATGCACTCCAGCAGCGCCGACTGCGTCTTCGGGGACGCCCGGTTGATCTCGTCGCCGACCACGATGTTGGCGAACACCGGCCCCGGCTTGAACTCGAACTCGCGCAGCTCCTGGTTGTAGGCGCTGACCCCGGTGATGTCGCTGGGCAGCAGGTCCGGGGTGAACTGGACGCGCCGCACCGAGCAGTCGACCGAGCGCGCGAGCGCCTTGGCGAGCATCGTCTTGCCGACCCCCGGCACGTCCTCGATCAGCAGGTGCCCCTCCGCCAGCAGCACCGTGAGCGCGAGCCGCACCACCGAGGGCTTGCCCTCGATCACCGACTCCACAGCGTCCCGGATCTTGTTCGCGATGTGGGCGAGTCCGTCGAGCCCGCGAGCCGTCCCCCCGTCCCCCGAGGCGCGGCGCCGGGCAGGGTGGGATGCCGGGGGGTCGGTCTCCATGAACGACTCGCCGTGCGTGCCTACTGCCACCAAACCCTCCTCAGCCGTTCCAACCGACAGTACGTCGTCGGAACGCCCACTGCGATGCTCATGGGGAACGCGAGCCCATTGTGCTCTACGGGAAGGACGGCGAATGCCGTCCAGATGTTGCCTCGCGGCCGCGGCCCCGCCCGCCACTTCGCTCCACCACGATCATCCAGCACCCGCCGAAATGCGCGAAATCGCGTCATCGGACGTCTCGGGACGGTGCGGCGCGCGCGCCGGCGGCCGCCGGGCCCCACTCCGCACCACCCGCTCTGACCTGCACTTTTGCTCGCCGAATTCGCCCGTGGGCGATGTTTTTCTTGTTGACGGTGGGGAAGAGTGGAGTAGAGTGGGGCGCCGTGGGGGCGGTTGCACCCCCATGCGGCGCGGGAGGTGGGCCGGTGTTCCTCGGCACCCATAACCCGCGCCTCGACGACAAGGGACGACTGTTCCTGCCGGCGAAGTACCGCGAGGAGCTGTCGGGGGGATTGGTGATCACGAAGGGCCAGGAACGCTGCCTGTACGTCTTCCCCATGGCGGAGTTCCAGCGGATTACCGAGGCTCTGCGTGCCGCGCCGGTCACCGAGAAGGCGGTCCGGAGCTACAGCCGGGTCTTCTTCGCCAGCGCCTCCGACGAGGTACCGGACAAGCAGGGGCGCGTCACGATCCCCCCGCCGCTGCGCAAGTACGCGGGCCTCACCCGCGACTGCACGGTGATCGGGGCCAACACGCGTCTGGAGATCTGGGACGCCCAGGCATGGGAGACCTACCTGGAGCGGGAGGAGCAGACGTTCTCCGACGTCTCGGAGGAGGTGTTGCCAGGGATCCTCTGAGCGAAGACTCGTCGGTCCGTTGACCGGCTATGGCCCACGTTCGGCCAGGTCTCCAGCCGCTCTCCGAGCCAGCTGGCGCAGCTTCCCCGGTGCCAGACGGCGACCCCCCGCGGCAACGCGGTGATCTTCCTCTAGGGCAGCGGATGGGGACCTGGCCGGGCGAGGCCGCCGCCGGGGGCACGGGACGGTCCGGTCCGGCGATGCCACACAGTCCGCGAGCGAGGTGGCAGTACAGGGGGTGAACCATGGGCGCAGGCGACCGCGCCGCAGAGCGCGCGTCCGGCCGCACGTCCGACGGCGCCGGCCGCACGGCCGGCGAGCCGGGGCCGCCGAGCGGCCACGTGCCGGTCATGCTGGGCCGCGTCCTGGAGATCCTCGTCCCCGCCGCCGAGGCGGTCACCGGCCGCGACCCCGTCTACCTCGACGCCACGCTCGGCATGGGCGGCCACGCCGAGGCGATGCTGCGGGCCGTCCCGCGGCTCCGGCTCATCGGCCTCGACCGCGACACCGTCGCGCTGGAGCGCTCCGCGCGCCGGCTCGCCCCGTTCGGCGACCGGGTGACGCTGGAGCACGCCGTCTACGACCGGATTCCCGCGGTGCTGGCCGGGCTCGGCGTGCCCGCGGTCGACGCCGTCCTGTTCGACCTCGGGGTGTCCTCCCCGCAGCTCGACGAGGCGGACCGCGGCTTCGCCTACTCCTACGACGCCCCGCTCGACATGCGGATGGACCGCACCCAGAGCCTCACCGCCGCCGAGGTGGTCAACGGGTACCCGCCCGCCGAGCTCGCCCGGATCCTGCGCGAGTACGGCGAGGAGCGGTTCGCCCAGCGGATCGCCTCGGCCATCGTCCGCGAACGCGAGCGCGCCCCGCTGGACACCACCCGCAGGCTCGCCGACCTCGTGCGCTCCGCCATCCCGGCCGCGACCCGCCGCACCGGCGGCAACCCGGCCAAGCGCACGTTCCAGGCGCTGCGCATCGAGGTGAACGGCGAACTCGACATCCTGCGCCGGGCGCTGCCCGCCGCCCTGGACGCGCTCCCGGTCGGCGGCCGGGTCGCCGTCCTGTCCTACCACTCCCTCGAGGACCGCATCACCAAGCGCGTCCTCGCCGCCCAGGCGGCCGACACCACCCCGCCGGAGCTGCCCGTCCCGCTGCCCGAGCACGAGCCGAGGTTCCGGCTCCTGACGCGCGGGGCCGAGCTGCCCTCCGGTGCGGAGACCACGACCAACCCACGGGCCGGATCGGTGCGGATGCGCGCCGCGGAGCGGGTCCGGGAGGCGACATGACGACGACGAGCAGGCGCCCGCCGGTCAAGGCGCCCAAGAAGAAGAGGACGGCCGCCGCGCCGCCCGCGGCCCCGGCCACCGCGCCGGGGGGCGGCACGGCGACGGCCGTGAAGACCGCGCCCAAGCCGGCGAAGGCGCCGGCCGGGACGCCGTCCAGGGCCGTGCCGAAGAAGGCCGCGCCGGGGAATAGCGCGTCCGGGAATAGCGCGTCCGGGAAGAGCGGCAGGGCGGGGAGCGCGCGGCCGCCGGCCGCCCGGTCCCGCCCGGCCGCGGCCCGCCGGGCCGCGCCGCGCGCGCCCTTCGTGCTGCTCATCGTCGGGCTGCTCGGCGGCGCGCTGGTGAGCCTGCTGCTGCTCAACACCGTCCTCGCCAAGGACGCGTTCACGCTCACGCGGCTGCAGCAGAGCAACAAGCAGCTCGAACAGCAGCGCCAGGCCCTCGAAGAGGAGAACGCGCGCGAGGGCTCCCCGGCCAGCCTGGGGAAGAAGGCCAAGGCGCTCGGCATGAAGGAGGCCGAGGACCCCGCGTTCTTCCACACCGAGACCGGCCGGGCGAGCGGCGGCGCGATCCGCCCCGTCCCGCACGCCGCGGCCGCCTCGGCCGGCGCCGCGGGCGTGCTCGGCGTCCCCGGCACCGTGGTGCCCGGCGACGGCGTCCGGGTGAGCGGCGCGCGGTGACGGGGGAGCAGGACGCACGGTGACGAAGGAGCGGGGGGCGCGGTGACGAAGGAGCGGGGGGCGCGGTGACGAAACGGCCGGGACCCGGGACCGCCGGCCCGCCGCCCGGCCGGCGACGCGGACCGGACGGGCGGGCCCCCCGGGGCTCGGCCGGGCGGGACGACAAGAGCGGCCCGGGCGCGGCGCGCGCGTCCGGGCACCAGACCGGCGGCACTCCGCGCTCCCCGGGCGGGAGGGCGGACGGCGCGGGACGGCCGGGCCACAAGGGCAGCGCGCCCCGCCGTCCCGCGCGCGGCGGCACCGCCCCCGCCCCCCGCAAGGCCGCCGAGCGCACACCGGCCGAGCGCAGGGCCGCCGAACGCACCAAGGCGGCCCCCCGCAAGGAGACCGGGCGCAAGGAGACCGGGCGCAAGGAGACTGCCCGCAAGGAGAAAACGCGCGACGGGGCCTCGCGCAAGGAAACGCGAAAGAAGACGGCGCGCAAGGAGACGGCGCGCAAGGAGACGGCGCGCAAGGAGACGGCGCG
>NZ_JBIQHY010000044.1:10083-29200 GCF_044508335.1 Actinomadura sp. | reverse complement strand
AGACGGCGCGCAAGGAGACGGCGCGCAAGGAGACGGCGCGCAAGGAGACGGCGCGCAAGGAGACGGCGCGCAAGGAGACGGCGCGCAAGGAGACGGCGCGCAAGGAGACGGCGCGCAAGGAGACGGCGCGCAAGGAGACGGCGCGGAACGAGTCGGTGCGGGGAGCGCCGGCCAAGCCCGCCCGGAAGAAGCCGCCCGCCGGCCGGGCGCCCGGCAAGGCCGGCGCGCGGACGGCCCGCGGCGGCCGCCCGGCCGCGACGCGGACCCGGCCCGGCGGCTCCGGGCCGCGGCCGCCGGGCCGGGGCCCGCGCACCCGCGTGCCGTTCAACCGCCGCGACCCGATGAAGCGCCTCAACGCGGGCCTGCTCGCCGTCGCGTTCGTGCTGTCGCTGTTCGCCGGGCGGCTCGTCCAGCTGCAGACGATCGAGTCCGGGAAGTACACCGAGGAGGCGATGCGGCAGCGGCTGCAGGAGATCACGCTGCCCGCCGTCCGCGGCGACATCACCGACGCCCAGGGGCATCCGCTCGCCATGACGGTGGAGGCCCGGGCCATCTACGCCGACCCGTCGCTGATCGACGCCGGCCGGCGGCAGTCGGTGGTGAACGCGCTCGCCCCGACGCTCGGCCTGGACCCGGCGGCGCTGATGAAGCAGATCAGCAAGCCCGGCACCCGGTTCGTGTACCTGGCGCACGGCGTCCGGCCCGACCAGGCGCGGCTCATCACCGGCTGGAACCTGCCCGGGATCGGCACCCTGCCGGAATACCGCCGCGAGTATCCCAACGATTCGCTGGCCGCCGGCGTCATAGGTTTCGTGAACGACACGGGGAAGGGCGCCGCGGGCCTGGAGAGCTCCATGAACGGCGTGCTCGCCGGGCGCGCGGGCTGGCAGCGGGTGGAGATCAGCCTTGAGGGCCAGCACATCCCCATGGGCGAAGACCAGAAGCGCCCCCCCGTCCCGGGCCGCGGCGTCCGCCTGACGCTGCAGCGCGACCTGCAGTTCAAGGCGCAGGAGGCCATCGAGAAGCAGGTGAAGGCCACCCGGGCCGACAGCGGCAGCGTCATCGTGATGGACCCGCGCACCGGCAAGCTGCTCGCGATGGCGTCCGCGCCCGGGTTCGACCCGAACCGCTACGCCGAGGCCGACCGGTCCCGCTGGGGGAGCCCGCTGGTGCAGGACGCCTACGAGCCCGGCAGCACCGGCAAGGTCGTCACGGCCGCCGCCGTCATGGAGTACGGCGGCGTCACCCCGCGGACGCCCTACACCGTCCCCGACAAGATCAAGAAGTACGACGTCGTGTTCCACGACTCGCACCCCCACCCGACCGAGCGGCTCACGTTCGCGGGGGTGCTGGCCAAGTCCAGCAACGTCGGCACCATCCTGGCCAGCCAGAGCATCACCTCGCAGCAGCTCTACCGGACGCTGCGCGACTTCGGGTTCGGGCAGAAGACCGGGCTGCCGCTGCCCGGTGAGACGCCCGGCCTGCTGGAGCCCCCGGACAAGTGGTCGGGCACCGACCGGTACCCGATCGCCTTCGGGCAGACGGTGTCGGTGAACGCGGTGCAGATGGCGAGCGTGTACGCGACGATCGCCAACGGCGGCGTCCGCGTCGCGCCGACCCTCGTCGAGGGGACGGTCGGCGAGGACGACGAGTTCACCCCCGCGCCGCCGCCCGCGCGCAAGCAGGTGATCAGCGCGGAGACCGCGCGGCAGATCAGCGACATGCTGGAGGGCGTCACCACCGACGAGGGCACCGCCCCCAAGGCCCAGATCAAGGGGTACCGCGTGGCCGGCAAGACCGGCACCGCCGAGATCGTCAACCCGCGCTGCGGGTGCTACGACGGCGGCGGCTACACCGCGTCGTTCGCGGGGTTCGCCCCGGCGGACGACCCTCAGCTCGTCGTGCAGGTCGTCCTGCAGGACCCGAAGCGGGGCAGCCACTATGGTGGCGATGTGGCCGCACCGGTCTTCAAGGACGTGATGAGCTTCGCCCTGCAGTCCGAGAAGATCCCGCCGACGGGGAGCCGACCGCCGATCATCCAGATCCACGCCGGGGACTGACGGCAGCGAGTACCCTCCTCGCCTGTGAGTCCACCACCCCTGTCCCACCAGTCCCGTTTCGCTCGCACCGAAAGAACAGCCATGCGTCCGACCACCAATCCGGCCCGTCCGCTGAGCGGGCTCGCGGAGCTTCTGGGGATCGAGTGGGGCGGCCGGGACGGAACCTCGGTCACGGGCATCACCCACGACTCGCGGGCGGTGCTGCCCGGCGACGTCTACGCGGCGCTGCCGGGCGCCCGCGCCCACGGCGCCCAGTTCGCCGGCCAGGCCGCCGACGCGGGCGCGGCGGCCGTCCTCACCGACCCCGACGGGTACGACCGGGCGGCCCGGACGGGCCTGCCGGTCCTCGTGGTGCCGGACGTCCGCGCGCGGCTCGGCGACGCCTCCTCGTGGGTGTACGGCGACCCGGGGCGCGACATCACGCTCATCGGCGTCACCGGTACCAGCGGCAAGACCACGACCGTGTTCCTGGTCGACGCGGGGCTGCGCGCCGCCGGGATCGAGACGGGCCTGGTCGGCGGCGTCGAGATCCGGGTGGGCGGCGAGCGGGTGCCGAGCGCGCTCACCACCCCCGAGGCGACCGACCTGCACGCGCTGCTGGCGGTGATGCGCGAGCGCGGCGTCGGCGCCGCCGCGATGGAGGTGTCCAGCCACGCGCTCGTGCAGGGCCGCGTCGGCGGCGCCCGCTACGAGGTCGCGGTGTTCACGAACCTCTCCCAGGACCACCTCGACTACCACCCGACCATGCAGGACTACTTCCTGGCGAAGGCGCGGCTGTTCACGCCGGAGTACTCGCGCGTCGGCGTGGTGAACCTGGACGACCACTACGGCCGGGAGCTGCTGGAGATCGCCGCGGTGCCCACGACGACGTTCTCCGCGTCGGGCGACCCGGCGGCCGACTGGCGGGCCGAGGACGTGCGCGTCGGCGCCGACGGCGGCGTGTTCCGCGTCGTCGGCCCCGGCGGGATCGAGGCGGACGCCGAGGTCGCGCTCGCCGGGCCGTTCAACGTCGCCAACGCGCTCGCCGCGATCGTCGCGCTGGTCGAGGCGGGCGTCCCGCTGCAGGCCGCCGTGCGCGGGGTCGCGTCGCTGCCCGGCGTCCCCGGCCGGCTGGAGCGCGTCGACGAGGGCCAGGACTTCGTCGCCCTCGTCGACTACTCGCACAAGCCCGGCGCGGTCGAGGCCGTGCTGAACGCGCTGCGGCCCGTCACCGAGGGCAGTCTCACGGTGGTGCTCGGCTGCGGCGGCGACCGCGACCGCGGCAAGCGGCCGCTGATGGGGGAGGCCGCCGCCCGGCTGGCCGACACGGCGTACTTCACCAACGACAACCCGAGGTCGGAAGATCCGCTGGCGATCCTCGCCGCTATGGTCGAGGGCGGGCTCAAGGTGCCGCAGCCAGAGCGCGCGCACATCGTCGTGGAGCCCGACCGCGCCGCCGCGATCGGGCTGGCCGTCGGCCGCGCCCGCCGCGGCGACGTCCTGGTCGTCGCGGGCAAGGGCCACGAGCAGGGGCAGAACGTGGCGGGCGAGGTGCATCCGTTCGACGACCGGGAGGTCGTCCGCGCGGCGCTCCGGCGCCGGACACGAGGGACTAGAGGGGACGGGACGCAGGCGTGATCCCACTTCCGCTGGCGACGATCGCGGAGATCACGGGAGGCACCGTGCACGGGCCTCCGGACGCCGTGGTGACCGGTCCCGTCGTCATCGACTCCCGCGCCGTGGAGCCCGGGGCGCTGTTCGCGGCGCTGAAGGGCGAGCGCGCGGACGGGCACGACTTCGCCGCCGCGGCGCTGGCCGCCGGTGCGGCCGGAGTGCTCGCGCAGCGTCCCGCCGGGCAGGCCGGCGAAGGGCCGTGCGTCGTCGTGCCCGACGTCCAGGAGGCGCTCGGCCGGCTGGCCCGCGGCCTGCTGGAGCGGCTGCCGGACGTCACCGTCTTCGCCGTGACCGGCTCCGCCGGCAAGACCTCCACCAAGGACCTCATCGCGCAGCTGGTCGCCCGCGCCGGGCCCACCGTGCACCCGCCGGGCTCGTTCAACAACGAGATCGGGCTGCCGCTCACCGTGCTGCGCGCGGACGCCGGGACCCGCCACCTCGTCCTGGAGATGGGCGCGCGCGGGATCGGCCACATCGCCTACCTCACCGGGATCGCGCGGCCCGACGTCGGGGTGGTGCTGAACGTCGGCACCGCGCACGTCGGGGAGTTCGGCAGCCGGGAGAACATCGCCCGCGCCAAGGGCGAGATCGTGGAGGCGGTGCCGCCGGGCGGGACCGCCGTCCTCAACGCCGACGACCCGCTGGTCGCCGCGATGGCGTCCCGCACCCGGGGGGAGGTCGTCACGTTCGGCCGCGCGCCGGACGCGGCGGTCCGCGCCGCGGACGAGACGCTCGACGAGCAGGGCCGGCCCCGGTTCACCCTGGTCACCCCGGAGGGCTCGGCGCCGGTCGCGCTGCGCCTGCACGGCGCGCACGCCGTCCCGAACGCGCTCGCCGCGGCCGCCGCCGCGCGCGCCGCGGGGCTCGCGCCCGGCGCGATCGCCGAGGCGCTGTCGGCGGCGGTGCCGGCCAGCCGGTGGCGGATGGAGGTCACCGAGCGGGCCGACGGCGTCACCGTGGTGAACGACGCCTACAACGCCAACCCCGACTCGGTGCGCGCCGCCCTCGACGTGCTCGCGCACATGGCGCGCGGGCGCCGCGCCTACGCGGTGCTGGGGGAGATGGCCGAACTCGGCGACGCCTCCGTGGCGGAACATGCCAAGATCGGGCAGCATGTCGCGCGCAGCGGGATCGCCGGGCTCGTCGTCGTCGGCGCGAACGCGGCGGCGATGGCCGAAGGGGCCGGGCAGGTGGCGTCATGGACGGGAGAGTGCGTGCAGGTGGATGACGTCGGCGCGGCGGTGACCGCGCTCAGCGAGCGGCTCGCGCCGCGGGACGTCGTACTGGTGAAGGGCTCCCGCGTGGCCGGACTGGAACGGGTGGCCGAGGCGCTCCTCGCGGAGGCGGCCCGATGACCAACATCATCATCGCCGCGGGGGTCGCGCTGGTCTTCGTGATGGTCGGCACGCCGGTGTGGATCCGGATCGTGAACCGGCTCGGCTACGGCCAGATGATCCGCGACGAGGGCCCGGAGGCGCACCTCAAGAAGCGCGGCACCCCCACGATGGGCGGGGCGGTCTTCATCGTCGGCGCGCTCGTCGGCTACGCGGCGGCGCACCTGGTCACCGGGAACGAGCCGACGATCTCCGGGCTCCTGGTGCTGTTCCTGATGACGGGCCTCGGCCTCGTCGGGTTCGTCGACGACTACATCAAGGTGTTCAAGCAGCGCAGCCTCGGGCTGCGCAGCGGCGCGAAGATGATCGGGATCATCCTGGTCGGCGTCGTGTTCGCCGTCGCGTCGCTGAACTTCCCCAACGGCTACGACGTCACCCCCGCCGACCCCCACCTGAGCTTCCTGCGCGACTTCGGCCCCTCGATCGGCCCGTACCTGTTCGTGATCTGGGCGCTGCTGCTCATCGCGGCGATGTCCAACGGCGTGAACCTCACCGACGGCCTGGACGGCCTCGCCGCGGGCCCGGCCGGCATGGTGCTGGCCGCCTACGTGATCATCGGGAACTGGCAGCTGCGCAACAGCTGCACCGACTTCGCGCTCGCCCCCAACTGCTACAGCGTCCGCGACCCCCTCGACCTCGCGGTCGTCGCCGCGGCCATGCTCGGCGGCGTGTTCGGCTTCCTGTGGTGGAACGCCCCGCCCGCGAAGATCTTCATGGGCGACACCGGCTCGCTGGCCCTCGGCGGCGTGCTGGTCGGCCTCGCGATCCTCACCCGCACCCAGCTGCTGCTCGCCATCCTGTGCGGCCTGATCGTGATGATCACCTTGTCGGTGATCATCCAGGTCGGCAGCTTCAAGGTGACGGGGAAGTTCATGCCGCAGCCGAAACGCGTGTTCAAGATGGCCCCGCTGCAGCACCACTTCGAGCTGTCCGGCTGGGCCGAGACCACGATCGTCGTGCGCTTCTGGCTGATGTCCGCGCTGTTCACCGCGATCGGCATCGGCCTGTTCTACCTGGAATGGATGCCGAAGAAGTGAGCCGCTCCTGGAACGGCCTCCGGGTGTGCGTCGCCGGCCTGGGCGTGTCCGGCCGCGCCGCCGCCCGCGTCCTCGCCGGGCGCGGCGCCCGCGTCACCGTCGTGGACGCCCGCGACGGGGAGGAGCAGCGCGGGCACGCCGCCGAGCTGGAGGAGCGCGGGGTCGCCGTCCGCCTCGGCGACGGGGAGAGCCTGCCCGCGGGCACCGAGCTCGTCGTGACCTCGCCCGGGTGGCGGCCGGACGTGCCGCTGCTCGCCGCGGCCGCCGCCGCGGGCATCGAGATCATCGGCGAGGTCGAGCTGGCGTGGCGGCTCCGCGGGCCGGGCGCGGCGCCGTGGCTGGCCGTCACCGGCACGGACGGCAAGACGACCGTCGTCCGGATGCTGGCCTGCATGCTCACCGCCGCCGGCCGCAAGGCCCTCGCCGTCGGCAACGTGGGGACCCCCGTCGTGGAGGCCGTCGCGGGTCCCGGCGAGCAGTACGACGTGCTCGCGGTGGAGCTGTCGAGCTACCAGCTGCACTGGTCCGGCTCGCTCGCCCCGGAGGCGGCGGCGGTGCTGAACGTCGCCCCCGACCACCTCGACTGGCACGGCTCCATGGACGCCTACGTGGGCGCCAAGGGCAAGATCTACGCGCGGTGCGGCGTCGCGGTCTACAACGCCGACGACGACACGTCCGCCGCGCTCGCCGAGGGAGCGGAGCGGCGCGCCGGGTTCACCCTCCGGGTGCCGCGCCCCGGCGAGCTCGGCGTCGTCGAGGACCTCCTCGTCGACCGCGCGTTCACCGGCGACCCCGCGAACCGCGCCGAGGAGCTGGCCGCGCTCGCCGACGTCCGCCCGTACGCGCCGCACAACGTCGCGAACGCGCTGGCCGCCGCCGCGCTGGCCCGCGCGTTCGGCGTGCCGGCGGAGGCCGTCCGGGAGGGCCTGCGCTCGTTCGTGCCCGACCCGCACCGCATCCAGCACGTCGCCGACGTCGCGGGCGTCGCCTACGTCAACGACTCCAAGGCGACCCAGCCGCACGCCGCCGCCGCGTCCCTCGCCGCCTACGAGAGCGTCGTGTGGATCGCCGGGGGCCTCCTCAAGGGGCTGGACGTCGACGACCTGGTGCGCTCCTGCGCCGGGCGGCTGCGCGGCGCCGTGCTGATGGGGCGCGACCGGGGGCGGATCGCGGAGGCACTCGCGCGACACGCGCCGGATGTCCCGGTCGTGGACGTCCCCGACACCGACACTGGGGCCATGGACCGCGTCGTCAGCGAAGCCTCAGCCCTCGCCCGCCCCGGGGACACCGTCCTCCTCGCGCCCGTGGGGGCGTCCTTCGACATGTTCGCCAACTACCCGGCCCGCGGGGACGCCTTCATCGCGGCCGTCGAGCGCCTCGCCGGGGCGGCCGGCCGGGGGGACGCCCCCGGGGACCCCCGCTAGCCGTGTCCGCCGCGGCCGAGGAGGAGGGCGGCCGGCGTCCGGGGCCACGGGAGCAGGTGGTCGCCGCCGTCGGGCTGCTCGACCGGCCCCTCACCTCCTACTACCTGGTGCTGGGCTGCTCGATGATGCTGCTCGCGCTCGGGCTGACGATGGTGCTGTCGGCCTCCATCGTGAAGCAGATCCAGGCGACCGGGTCGGCGTACACGCTGTTCCAGAAGCAGGCGGTGTGGGTGGCGATCGGGCTGCCCGGCATGTGGCTGGCGTCCCGGCTGCCGGTGAAGACGTTCCGCGCGCTCGCCTACCCGATGCTGCTCCTGTCGATCGTCTGCCTGGCGCTGGTGCTCGTCCCCGGGCTCGGGCGCAGCGCGGGCGGCGCCACCCGCTGGGTCGACCTCGGGCCGGTGCAGATCCAGCCGTCCGAGCTCGCCAAGCTCGCCCTCGTGCTGTGGGGCGCCGACCTGCTGGCCCGCAAGGACCGGCTCGGCCAGCTCACCGAGTGGCGGCCGCTGCTCGTCCCGCTGATGCCGGGCGCTGGCGTCCTGGTCCTGCTCGTCATGCTGGGCAGCGACCTCGGCACCACGCTGGTGCTGCTCACGATCTTCCTGGCGCTGCTGTGGGTCGTCGGCGCGCCCGGGCGGCTGTTCGTCGGCATCGCCGGGCTCGTCGCGCTGCTCGTGTCGATCCTCATCGTCGTCGAGCCGTACCGGATGCAGCGCCTCACCGGGTTCCTCGACCCGTCCGGCAACAAGCTGACCACCAACTACCAGGGCACCCAGGGGCTGTACGCGGTCGCGTCCGGCGGGCTGTTCGGCACCGGCATCGGCGAGGGCCGCGCCAAGTGGGACTACCTCCCGCACGCCGAGACCGACTTCATCTTCGCGATCGTGGGGGAGGAGTTCGGGCTCGCCGGCACCCTCGTCGTCCTCGGCCTGTTCGGGATGCTCGCCTACGCCGGGCTGCGCATCGCGCGGCGGGTGAAGGACCCGTTCACCCGGCTCGCCGCCGCGGGCGCCACGGCGTGGCTGGTCGTGCAGGCGGTCGTGAACATCGGCGCGGTCATCGCCGTCCTACCCATTACGGGGATCCCGCTTCCGCTGGTGTCGTACGGCGGCTCGGCGCTCATCCCGAGCCTGTTCGCGCTCGGGATGCTGCTCGCCTTCGCCAAACGCGAGCCCGGCGCGCGGCAGGCACTCTCCGCACGTGGCCCCGGACCGGTCGTGAGGGCTCTAAGCTGGCTGGGTCTGGCACGGCGTTGAAATCCCCCCTTCGAACACGCTGAGGAGTTGTCAACGAGCATGAGGGTTGTCCTGGCCGGCGGGGGCACCGCCGGACACATCGAGCCCGCGCTGGCCCTCGCCGACGCGCTGCGCCGCAACGACCCGAACACGGGGATCGTCTGCCTCGGGACGGAGCGGGGGCTGGAGACCCGACTCGTCCCGCAGCGCGGCTACGAGCTCGCGCTCATCCCGCCGGTGCCGCTGCCGCGCACCCTGACCCCGCAGCTGCTGTCGGTCCCCGGCCGGCTGCGCGGCGCGATCAACGCGGCGGCGGCCGTCCTGGACCAGGCCCGGGCCGACATCCTGGTCGGCTTCGGCGGGTACGTCGCCACCCCCGGCTACCTCGCGGCCCGCAAGCGCAAGGTGCCGATCATCGTGCACGAGGCCAACCCCAAGCCCGGCCTCGCCAACAAGCTCGGCGCCCGGTTCACCGAGCACGTCGCGGTCTCGCACGCCGACTCGCCGCTGCCGAACGCCACGTTCGTCGGCATCCCGCTGCGCCGCGAGATCGCCACCCTCGACCGGCTCGCGATGGGCGACAAGGCCCGCTCCTACTTCGGGCTGCTGCCCGACCTGCCCACGCTGCTGATCTTCGGCGGCTCGCAGGGCGCCCGCTCGCTGAACCAGGCCGCGGTGGCCGCCGCGCCGTACTTCCGGCAGGCGGGCATCCAGGTGCTGCACATCGTCGGGCCGAAGAACACCGAGGAGCCCGAGCCCGCGTCCGGCGGCCCGCAGTACGTCACCATCCCGTACTGCGACCGGATGGACCTCGCCTACGCCGCCGCCGACATGGCCATGTGCCGCGCCGGCGCGATGACGTGCGCCGAGCTGGCGGCGGTGGCGCTGCCCGCGGTGTACGTGCCGCTGCCGATCGGCAACGGCGAGCAGCGCCTCAACGCCGAGCCGATCGTCGCGGCGGGCGGCGGCATGCTCGTCGACAACGCCGAGCTGTCGCCCGACTGGATCGCCCGGAACCTGCTGCCGGTGCTGGCCGACCCGGCCCGCGTCGCGCACATGTCGGAGGCCGCCGGCCGGATGGGCCGCCGGGACGCCGACGTCGCGCTCGCCCGGATGGTGTACGACGTGGTCCGCCAGGCGGGCGCCGCGCGATGAACCCGATCGACCCGGGGGAGGTCGTCCCCGCCGACGCGCTCGGCAGGGTGCACTTCATCGCGATCGGCGGCGCCGGGATGTCCGGCGTCGCCCGCATCATGCTGCGCCGCGGCATGGCGGTGTCCGGCAGCGACGCCCGCGACTCCGAGCTGCTCGCCCAGCTCGGCGACCTCGGCGCCAAGGTGTTCGTCGGGCACGACGCCGCGCACGTCGGCGACGCCGACACGGTGGTGGTCTCCACGGCGATCCGGGAGACCAACCCCGAGCTGGTCGCCGCCCGCGAGCGGGGGCTGCGCGTCCTGCACCGGTCGGAGGCGCTCGCGTCCCTCATGGCCGGGCGGCGCGCCGTCGCGGTCGCCGGGACGCACGGCAAGACCACCACCACGTCGATGCTGACGGTCGCGCTGCAGCACGCGGGCGCCGACCCGTCCTACTGCATCGGCGGGCAGCTCGTCACCACCGGCCTCGGCGCCGACGAGGGCTCCGGCGACGTGTTCGTCGCCGAGGCCGACGAGAGCGACGGCTCGTTCCTCCGGTACACCCCGCACATCGCGGTCGTCACCAACGTCGAGGCCGACCACCTCGACAACTACGGCGGCTTCGAGATGGTGAAGGAGAACTTCGCGCGGTTCGTCGACCGCGTCGAGCCCGGCGGGACGCTCGTCGCCGGCGCGGACGACCCCGTCGCGATGGAGCTCGCCGGCCGGGCGCGGGCGCGCGGGCTCGCCGTCCGCACCTACGGGACGGCCGAGGGCGCCGACCTGCGGGTGACCGGGTTCACCCCGCGCGGCCTCGGCTCCCGGTTCACCGTGGAGGGCTCCGGCGAGGGCGGGGACGGGGCCGGCGAGGTCGTGCTCGCCGTGCCGGGGCGGCACAACGCGCTCAACGCCGCCGCCGTCGTCGCGGTCGCGCAGGCGCTCGGCGTGGACGGCGCGGCCGTGCGGGCGGGCCTCGCCGCGTTCGGCGGCGCGATGCGGCGGCTGGAGCGCAAGGGCGAGGCGGGCGGCGTCGAGGTGTTCGACAGCTACGCCCACCACCCCACCGAGCTGACCGCCGACCTGGAGGCCACCCGCGACTACCTGGGGGAGCAGGGGCGGGGCGGCCGGATCGTCGCGGTGTTCCAGCCGCACCTGTACAGCCGCACCCGGTTCTTCGCCGCCGAGTTCGGCGCGGCCCTCGGCCTCGCCGACGCCGCGGTCGTGCTCGACGTGTACGGCGCCCGCGAGGACCCGGAGCCCGGGGTGACCGGCGCCCTCGTCGCCGACGCCGTCCCGGCCGGCACCGAGACCGTCTACGCGCCCGTCCGGGACGAGGCGCCCGCCGTCGCGGCGTCCCTCGCCCGGCCCGGCGACGTCGTGATCACGCTGGGCGCGGGCGACGTGACGCAGCTCGGCCCGCTCGTCCTGGACCGCCTCGCCGCGTCCTGAGTGACACGCCGCCGCCCGCGCGGTCGGCGGCGCCGGGGCGCGGAACTGCCAAGCTTGGGTCATGACCGAGGCGCAGACGGACCGGCGCGCCGCCGCCGCCGCGGCCGGCGGGGGCCGCGGCGGTCCCGGCCGGTGGAAGGCGATCTTCGTCACGCTGCTGGTGGTCGGCGCGCTCGGCCTGGTGACATGGGTGCTGCTCGGCTCCCGGCTGCTGGTGGTGCGGCACGTCGAGGTCGCCGGCGCCGCGCTGGCGCCGCGCGACCGGATCGTCGCCGCCGCCGGGATCCACCTCGGCACGCCGATGGCGCGGCTGCGCACCGGCGCGATCGGGGAGCGGGTCGAGCGGCTCCGCGAGGTCGAGTCGGCGGAGATCGAGCGGCACTGGCCGGGGACGGTCCGGATCGTCGTGCGGGAGCGGGTCCCGGTCGCGGTGTTCGAGCGCGGCGGCCGCTACCACCTCCTCGACCGGCACGGCGTCGTCGTCGCCGACGGGGAGACCCGCCCGTCCGGGCTGCCGGCGCTGGCGGTCGCCTCGCCGGGGCCGTCCGACAAGGCGACCCGCGCGGCGCTCACCGTGCTGACCGGCCTGCCGGAACGGCTGCGCGGCGGCGTCTCCGAGGTGGAGGCCACCGGCCCGGAGGCGGTCAGCCTGCACATGAAGAACGGGCAGACGGTGGTGTGGGGGGCCGCCGAGCGGGCACGGGAGAAGATCCGGCTGCTGGACGCCGTGCGGCGCACCGCGGCCGGCCGCGCCGTCCGCACCGTCGACGTCAGCTCCCCCGAGGTCCTCAAGACCAAGTGACCCGGAAGAAGTGATCCGGGGGAAGTGGACCGGGTGCGTGTGTCGCGGCGATTCCGGCGGCCCGATCGGGCACGCTGGAACGGTCATGCCGGACCGATGCGGACGAGGGAGGGACGAGCCGGTGTACAGCACCCGCCGTACGGGCGCATGTCCGAGCCCAACCAGGGCAAACCTGTGCCAGGTGCGACACGCCGGTGGAGTTCGGGGGAGGTTAGTTGACCCTGGCGGTAAGGCCGCCCTACTGTCCGTATCAGTCTTCAGGTTGACATAACTGTAAGCCTCAAGTTGAGGGTGAGGGTTTGAGGCCCCGCCCCCAGTGCACAGGTCGGGAAAACCGCGGCGGCACGGTCGGCAGACCGGTCAGGGCGGTCGGAGAGAGCGGAAAGGCCCCTCGTCGTGGCAGCACCGCAGAACTACCTCGCGGTCATCAAGGTCGTCGGCATCGGCGGCGGCGGCGTCAATGCCGTCAACCGGATGATCGAAGAGGGTCTCAAGGGCGTCGAGTTCATCGCGATCAACACGGACGCCCAGGCGCTGCTGATGAGTGACGCCGACGTGAAACTGGACGTGGGCCGCGAGCTCACCCGCGGCCTCGGCGCCGGGGCCAACCCCGACGTCGGCCGGAAGGCCGCCGAGGACCACCGGGAGGAGATCGAGGAGGTCCTCAAGGGCGCCGACATGGTGTTCGTCACCGCCGGGGAGGGCGGCGGCACCGGCACCGGCGGCGCGCCCGTCGTCGCCAACATCGCCCGCTCGCTGGGCGCGCTGACGATCGGCGTGGTCACCCGCCCGTTCAGCTTCGAGGGCAAGCGCCGCGCGATGCAGGCCGAGGCCGGCATCGAGACGCTGCGCGACGAGGTCGACACCCTCATCGTCATCCCCAACGACCGGCTGCTGTCGATCTCCGACCGGCAGGTCAGCGTGCTGGACGCCTTCAAGGCCGCCGACCAGGTGCTCCTGTCCGGTGTCCAGGGCATCACCGACCTCATCACCACCCCGGGCCTGATCAACCTCGACTTCGCCGACGTCAAGTCCGTCATGTCCGGCGCGGGCTCCGCGCTGATGGGCATCGGGTCGGCGCGCGGCGACGACCGCAGCGTCGCCGCCGCCGAGATGGCGATCTCCAGCCCGCTGCTGGAGGCCAGCATCGACGGCGCGCACGGCGTGCTGCTGTCCATCTCCGGCGGCTCCGACCTCGGGCTCTTCGAGATCAACGAGGCCGCGCAGCTGGTGTCGAACGCGGCCGCGCCGGACGCCAACATCATCTTCGGCGCGGTCATCGACGACGCGCTCGGCGACGAGGTCCGGGTCACGGTGATCGCGGCGGGTTTTGACGAGGGGCGCCCTAGCAAGCCGGCTCCCGAGCCGGAGAGCAAGCGGCTGCCCCCGCCTCCGCCCCGCCCGGTCCCGGCGCCCGCGTCCGCGCCGCCCGCCAACCCGATCCCCAGCAAGGTCGGGCGGGCCGAGCCGGCGGGCGCGCACCGGCCCGCGGGCCAGCAGGCCGGGCAGCAGGGCACGCAGCAGTCGGTGGCGCAGGCCGCCGCCGCCCCGCACCCGCCCGCGCAGGCGTCCGCGCCGGCCGCGCCGTCCGCCCCGGCCGCGCCGCGGGCTGAGAGCGACCGGGCGCAGGGGCGCGACGACCGCGCGTCCGGGCGCGGCGACCGCGACGAGCCCGCCCGGCCGGACGCCGCCGCGGCCGGCCCCCCGGGCGACCGCGACGCCGACTCCGGCGGCACCCGCGCGCCCGCGCCGCGCCAGCCCACCGAGCAGGCGTCGTCCCCCCGCGTGCACGCGGGCGAGAACGACGGCGGCCCCGCCTCCTCCGGGCAGCGCCGCCGTCCCGTGGTGTTCGACGAGGACGACGACCTCGACGTCCCCGACTTCCTGAAGTGATCACCGCCGTCGCCCTGGGCGACGGCGTCGGCGCCGCCTTCACCGGCCGCGCCGGCGGCGTGAGCAGGCCCCCCTACGACTCCCTGAACCTGGGCGGCGCGGTCGGCGACGACCCCGCCGCCGTGCTCGGCAACCGGCGGCGCGCCGCCGAGGCGCTCGGCGTCGACCCCGGCCGCACCGTGTTCATGCGGCAGGTGCACGGCGCGGACGTCGCCTTCGTCACCTCCCCCGAGACCCCCGGCCCCGTCGACGCCGTCGTCACGACCGTCCCCGGCCTCGCCCTCGCCGTCCTCGTCGCAGACTGCGCGCCCGTGCTGCTGGCCGACCCCGAAGCCCGGGTCGTCGGCGCCGCCCACTCCGGCCGCCCCGGCACCGCCGCCGGGGTCGTCCCCGCGCTGGTGCGGGCGATGTGCGAGCACGGCGCCGACCCCGCCCGGATGACCGCCGCGATCGGGCCCGCCGCGTGCGGGCGCTGCTACGAGGTGCCCGCCGGGATGCGGGACGAGGTCGCCGCCGCCGTGCCCGCCGCGCACTCCACCACGTCCCGCGGCACGCCCGGCCTGGACATCCGCGCCGGCGTCGCCGCGCAGCTCGCGTCCGCCGGGGTCGCCGCCGTCGAGACCGACCCGCGCTGCACCATCGAGGACCCCGGCCTCTTCTCCTACCGCCGCGAGGGCCGCACCGGCCGCTTCGCCGGCTACGTCTGGCTCAAGGACGGCCCCGTCCGGAAGGACGGCTCCCCCCAGTCCCTCAAGAACGACTCGCCCGAGGACCGCGCGTGACCGACGAGAGGAAGCCCACCCCCGAGGAGCGCCGGGCGGAGCTGGCCGAGAGCCTCGCCGCGGTGCGCGCCCGCATCGCCGCCGCCTGCGCCGCCGCGGGACGGGACGAGAGCGAGCTCACCCTCATCGCGGTGACCAAGACCTTCCCCGCCTCCGATGTGCGGCTCCTGGCCGGACTCGGCCTGACCGACATCGGCGAGAACCGCGACCAGGAGGCCGGGCCGAAGGCCGCCGAATGCGCCGACCTGCCGCTCACCTGGCACTTCGTCGGGAGGCTGCAGACCAACAAGGCCCGCGCGGTCGCCCGGTACGCCGACGTCGTCCACTCGGTGGACCGCTCCAGGCTGGTGACGGCGCTGTCGGACGCCGCCGTCCGCGCCGGCCGGACGCTGCGCTGCCTCGTCCAGGTCTCGCTGGACGAGGACCCGGACGGCGGCGCGGACGGCGCCGGGGGCCCGGGCGGCCGGGGCGGCGCCGCGCCCGGCGCCGTGCCGGGGCTGGCCGACGAGATCGCCGGGGCCGCCGGCCTGGAACTCGGCGGCGTGATGGCCGTCGCACCGCTCGGCGCCGACCCGCTGCCCGCCTTCACCCGGCTCGCGGGGATCGCGGCGGAGATCAGGCGGAACCATCCGGACGCCCGGATCGTCAGTGCGGGTATGAGCGGCGATCTGGAGCAGGCGATCGCGTGCGGCGCGACACACCTGCGGGTCGGTACGGCGTTGCTCGGCGGCCGACGGGCAATCGTCAGGTAATGTCCCCCCAGTGGTACCTGCCGGAACGCGGGCCGCCACTACGGATCAGTCCACCGGCGGCTCTGGACGCGCCCGAGGCCGCCACCACAGGACACGGAGGGGCGTATGGCCAGCGCGATGCGCAAGATGGCGGTCTACCTCGGCCTTGTGGAGGACGACCGTTACGACGACAAGTACGGCGACTACGACGAGTACGAGGTCTACGACGACGAGACCGACCCCGGGCAGAGCCGTCGTCGCGAGGACGAATCCGGCGGTCAGCTTACCCGAGCGGAGGAGACCGCGGACCGGGATCGCGACCATCACTCCGCGTCGACCATCGAACGACGCTCCGTGGCGCTCTACGAGTCCGGTACCACGGACCTGGCTCGTATCACTACTCTGCATCCAAGGACCTACAACGAGGCTCGGACCATCGGGGAGCACTTCAGGGAGGGCACGCCGGTGATCATGAATCTGACCGAGATGGTCGACAGCGACGCCAAGCGTCTGGTCGACTTCGCGGCGGGTCTCGTGTTCGGCCTGCACGGGAGCATCGAGCGTGTTACGAACAAGGTGTTCCTGCTGTCGCCCGCCAACGTGGAGGTGACGGCGGAGGACAAGGCCCGGATGGCGGAACGTGGGTTCTTCAACCAAAGCTGAGAGTCGCATGCGAGAGAATCAGTGAACATCGCTGGACAGGTACTGACGTACCTCCTGTACTTCTTCCTCCTCTTCCTGATCGGGAGGCTGGTGCTGGAGGTCGTGCAGTCGTTCGCCCGCCAGTGGAAGCCGTCCGGGGTGGTGCTGGTGATCGCCGAGGCGACCTACACCGTCACCGATCCGCCCCTGAAACTGCTGAGGCGTTTCATCCCGCCCGTCCGGCTGGGTAACGTTGCACTGGACCTCAGCTTCACCGTGCTCATCCTTGTGGTCTGGATCCTGATCATGGTCATCGGCTCCATATTCGGCGGTCCGTAGACCGATCGGATACCGTCCTTCAGGGACAGACTCCAAGCGCGCCAAGGAGACGAGAACATGCCGCTGACACCCGCCGACGTGCGGAACAAGCAGTTCAGTACCACCAGGCTGAGGCCGGGGTACGACGAGGAGGAGGTGGACGCCTTCCTCGACGAGGTCGAGGCGGAGCTCGACCGCCTCATCCAGGAGAACGAGGAGCTGCGGGCCAAGCTGGCCGAATGCCTGCGCGGCAAGGTTCCCGCCATGGCCGCTCCCATCGTGGAGCCGAAGCCGGACGTCCAGAAGATCCCCGAGCCTCCGCGCCCCGAGCCGCAGCCGCAGCCCGAGCCGGAGCCCGCCCCTCTCGGCGGCCTCGGCATGGCGCCCGCGCCCTCCGGCGAGGACAACATGGACACCGCGGCGCGCGTCCTCGCGCTGGCGCAGCAGACCGCCGACCAGGCGATCGCCGACGCCCGCCGGGAGGCCGACGAGACGCTCGGCCGCGCCCGCCGGGAGGCCGAGGAGATCCTCGGCAAGGCCCGCCGGCAGGCCGACCAGATCGTCAGCGAGGCGCGCTCGCGCGCCGAGGCCCTCGACCGCGACGCCCAGGAGCGGCACCGCCAGGTCATGGGCTCGCTCGTGCAGCAGCGCGAGGAGCTGGAGCGCGAGGTCGACAACCTGCGCGCGTTCGAGCGCGAGTACCGCAGCCGCCTGAAGGTGTACCTGGAGGGCCAGCTCCGCGACCTGGAGGCGGGCAGCACCGAGACCGGCGCGTTCGCCGCCGTCCCGGGCGCGGCCCCCGCCCAGTCGCAGCAGAACGCGCCGCAGGGTCCGCAGACCGGACCGCAGGGCGGCCTGCCCCACGCGGAGAACCGCAACGGCGCCGCGGGCGGCCCGTCTCCCGCGCCCGGCCAGTTCCCGCCGCCCGGCGAGCACGGCCAGCAGGTCCAGCACTCGGCGACCGGCGCGTTCCACGCGGGCGGCGACAACCCGCCGCACGACCGGCGCTGATCGCGGCCGCGCAGGCGGTAGTGTCGTCCCGACCCCCGCGCCGGGCGTGGCAGCGGCGCCACCCCGGTGATGCCGGGCGGTCGCACGGGACGGCCGCCGGGCCCGTCGCGCGGCCCGGAGCCGAGCGGTCCGAACGAGTGGGAGAGACCCTGTGATCATCCTGAGTGGCGTTCTCGTGGTGGTGGCGATCGCCCTGCTGGTAGCGGGAATCGTCGCCGGCAACGGAGACAGCGCCCAGGTGTTCGGCCTGGACGCGCTGGTGGTGATCTACATATCGATCGCCGTCAGCATCGTCTCGGCGCTGTGCCTGGCCATCGGGGTGTTCCTGCGGCGCAAGGAGCTCTGGGGGCCCGGAGCCTCCGCGGCACCGGCCCGCCCCGCCAAGAAGTCCAAGAAGGAAAAGCGCAAGAAGGCCGCGCCCCCGGCGCCGGCGAAGAGCGCCCCGGCCGCCCCGGCGGCCGCCGCACCCGCCGCCGACCCGGACGACGACGCGATGGAGCTGCCCCCACCGCCCGCCGACGTCCCCGACGACGCGCTCGTGTTCGTCGTCCGCGGCCGCAAGCGCTACCACCTCGACACGTGCCGGCAGCTCGCCGGGCGCGACGCCGAGGAGCTGACCTACGCCGAAGCCAAGGAGGAGGGGTTCAGCCCCTGCACCGCCTGCATGCCCGACACCGCACTGGCGGCGCGCGCCGCGGCGTCGGCGCCCGCGGCCCCCGGCTCCGGCGGCCGGGACGCGGGCGGCACGGCGGCGGGCCGCGAGCCCGGTGCGGCGCGCTCCGAGGGCGGCCTGGCGGGCCTCGCCAAGCCGGCGCCCGCGCCGCACTCCGCGCCGTCCCCCTTCGACAGGCCCGGAGCCTCCGACCGGACCGCCGAGATCCCGCGGGCGGACGAGCCCGCGAACCCCGCCGGTCCGACCCTGACCGACCTGCCCGTCACCGGGCTGTTCGGCAAGGCGGCCGGGAAGGCGCCCAGCGCGCCGGAGACGGCCGATGAATCCGAGTCGCGGGAGCGGGAGCCGGAGGTCCGCTCCGTCTGGGACAGGCCCGCTGAGACCGAATCCGCGGCACCGGACGCCGTGGTCGACCCGGGGCCGTCCCCGTACGCCGGTGCGGACACGCCGCCGAAGCCCCGCCACGCCCGCGACACGGCCTCCGAAGCGCACTCCGGCCCGGCCTACGGCACGTCCGGGGAGGAGCCCCGTGACGAAGCCGGGGACCTGCCCGGCGAAAGCGGCGCTCGCACGGCGGAGCCGGAGCAGGCCCCGGAGCCCGAGCCCGCACCCGAGCCCGAGCCGTCCGGCGCGGACGCCGCCGACGACGAGCCGCACGGCGAACCGGAGGGGGAGGGCCCGCAGGTCCGCATCCTGAGCGGCACCAAGCGCTACCACCGCGTCGACTGCGCCCTCATCGAGGACATCGGCGACGAGGCCGACGACCTGGAGTCGCTGTCCCGCGCGGAGGCGAAGTCCCGGGGCTGCACGCCCTGCCTGGTCTGCCAGCCCGACCGCGAACACGCCCGCGACTGACCACCGCCCCGCAGATCACCCGCCC
>NZ_JBIQHY010000044.1:4017-9983 GCF_044508335.1 Actinomadura sp. | reverse complement strand
GCAGATCACCCGCCCTGCAGGGCAGCGGCCCGCCTCGCCGCGGCCGGCCGGCCATGGCCGCCTGGCCGTTGAGCGGCGGAGCAGCGGCCGGCCGACCACCGCCGGTCGAGCGCTGCCGGTCGAGCGCTGGTGAGACGGCACGGCCGCCGGCCGCTTGAGCGCGGGGCGGCTCGCCGCTGAACGGCGTCGGCCGGCGGGGGCCCGGGGCGGCGATCCCCCCGGGTCAGCGGAGTCGGCGGCGCTCCGCGCGGAGTTCCCGCAGGCGCTCCCGGCGGGCGTCGCGGTGCTCCCGGTGCAGTTCCCGCAGCTCCTCGTGCCGCCTGCGGTGCAGTTCGTGGACGTCGCGGTGCCGGTCGCGGCGGCGGCGCTTCTCCCCGGCGGCGCGGCGGCTCACCGACACGCCGCCGAACAGCACCATCCCCGTCAGCCGGATGACGGGCGCGTCCGGGTCGGCGGTGTCGTCCTCGGGCAGCTCGCTCCCGCCGAACACCGCGGTCGGGGAGCCCGCGACGCGGACGCCCGGCGGGACGGTGATGTCGACCCCGCCGAAAACGCAGGTGATGTTGACGGTCACTTCGCTCTGGCTGAGGACGGCCTGCCGGAAGTCGAGCTCCACCCCGCCGAACACGCAGGAGACGTTGGTGGTCGGTTCCACCAGCCAGCGGCCCTTGCGCTCCGCCCCGGCGAACACGGCGACGAGGTGCGGCGACTGCGCCGGGGGCGGCGGGAGGGCGGGCTCCTTGCGCAGGTCCACCCGCGGCCGCGGCGCCTGCTCCGACGGCAGGTCGCTGAGGACGGGCTCCAGGTCGGCGTACGTCTTGGCCTTGTAGACGGCGTCGATGCGCTCCGCGTGCTCCTCGGGTGTGATGCGCCCCTCCGCGAGGGCCTCGCGCAGGCGGTCGGCCACCTCGTCGCGGTCGGCGTCCGAGGCGCGCATGCTCGCGGACGGCGGCGGGGCCGGACGGTCGGAGCCGGAAGGCTGCTCGGGAAGACTCACCGAACCATCATCGCAAACGAGATGTGTCGTGACGAACCCCGTTGCCGAAATGTTCTCCGCCGCGCCCGGACGCGGCGGAGAACACGGCTCCTCATGCCCGCGGACGCGGCTCCTCAGGCCTTGCGGATGTAGTAGGTGAGGCCCAGCTCCTCGTCGCGGGTGGCGGGGACCCCCTCCGGGCGGCCCTCGTGCACCGCGGTCGCGAGGACCTCCGCGGCCACCTCGCCGCTGTGGGCGCGCAGCGCCTCGGCGAGGTCGGTCCCGGTCGCCTCCCACCACAGCTCGATGCGGTCGGTGACCTCCAGGCCGGCGGCCTTGCGGGCCTCCTGGACGAGCCGGACGGCCTCCCGCACCAGGCCCGCGCGGCGCAGCTCGGGCGTGACCGTGAGGTCGAGCGCGACCGTCTCCCCGGCGGCGCTCTCCACCGCCCAGCCGCTGCGCGGCCGCTCGGTGACGATCACGTCGTCCGCCGCCAGCGGCACCGTGCCGAGATCGGCCGCCTCCACGGCCGCGTCGCCCGCGCGCAGCGCCCGGACCAGCTCCGCCGCGTCCGCGGACGTGATCGCCTTGGCGACCTTCGGGGTGTCCTTGGCGTAGCGCCTGCCCAGCTCCCGGAAGTTGGGCTTGACCTCGTACTCGACCAGGTCGCCGCCGATCGAGGACAGCTCCTCGAACGCCTGGACGTTCAGCTCCTCGGCGATCTGCTCGCGCAGCTGCCCGGGCAGCTCCGCCCAGCCGGGGGCGCCGACCAGCGCGCGGCCGAGGGGCTGGCGGGTCCGCACGCCGCTCGCGGCGCGCGCCGACCGGCCGAGCTCGACCAGCCGCCGGACGAGCGCCATCCGCTCGGTCAGCGCCTCGTCCAGGAGGCTCTCGTCGACGGCCGGCCAGTCGGCCAGGTGCACCGAGTCGGGGCCGTCCTCGGGCCGGATGACGTCCCACACGTGGTCGGTGATGAACGGCACGATCGGCGCCATCAGCCGGGTGAGGGTCTCCAGGCACTCGTAGAGCGTGGCGAACGCGGCCGACCCCTCGGGGGTCTCCGGGCCCTCCCAGAAGCGCCGCCGGGACCGCCGCACGTACCAGTTCGACAGGTCGTCCACGAACTGGGAGAGCCGCCGGCCCGCGCGGGCGGTGTCGAACCGCTCCAGCGCCGTGTCGACCTCGCGGACGGTGCGGTGCAGCTCGGCGAGCGCCCAGCGGTCCAGGAGCGGCCGGCCGGCGGGGGCCGGGGCCTCGGCCAGCCGGTCCGGCGTCCAGGCGCGGCCCTGCGCCCGCGCCGCGTTCGCGTACAGGACGAAGAACGACGCGGTGTTCCAGTACGTGAGGAGGACCTTGCGGACGATCTCCTCCAGGGCGCCGTGCCCGACGCGGCGGGACGCCCAGGGCAGCCCGCTCGCGGCCATGAACCAGCGCACCGCGTCGGCGCCGTGCTCGTCCATCAGCGGGATGGGCCGCAGCACGTTGCCGAGGTGCTTGCTCATCTTCCGGCCGTCCTCGGCGAGGATCAGCCCGAGGCACACGACGTTCTCATAGGACGACCGGTCGAACACGAGCGTCCCGACGGCCATGAGGGAGTAGAACCAGCCGCGGGTCTGGTCCTGGGCCTCGCAGATGTACTGGGCGGGGTAGGAGTTCTCGAAGATCTCGTTGTTGCGGTAGGGGGCGCCCCACTGCGCGAACGGCATCGACCCGGAGTCGTACCAGGCGTCGATGACGTCGGGGACGCGGCGCGCCTCCGCCCCGCACCGCGGGCACGGGAACACGACGTCGTCCACGTACGGCCGGTGGGGGTCGAGTGCGGACAGGTCGCGTCCGGCCAGGTCGCCCAGCTCCTTCAGCGACCCGACGCAGGTGACGTGGTCCTCGTCGTCGCCGCACACCCACAGGGGGAGGGGCGTGCCCCAGTAGCGGCTGCGGGACAGCGACCAGTCGACGTTGTTGCGGAGCCATTCCCCGTACCGGCCGTGCTTGACCGTCTCGGGGTACCAGTTGGTCTTCTCGTTCTCCTCCAGCAGCCGGTCCTTGATCTGCGTGGTGCGGATGTACCAGGCGGGGAGCGCGTAGTAGAGCAGCGGCGTGTGGCAGCGCCAGCAGTGCGGGTAGCTGTGCTCGAAGTGCCCGCCGCGGTACAGCAGCCCGCGCGCGCGCAGGTCGTCGGTGAGGGGCTCGTCGGCGTCCTTGAAGAACTTGTTGCCGACCAGCGGCACCTCCCGCAGGAAGCGCCCGTCCGGCCCGATCGGGTTGACGATCGGCATGCCGTACGCCTTGCAGACGTTCATGTCGTCGCCGCCGAACGCGGGCGCCTGGTGGACGAGCCCGGTGCCGTCCTCGACGGTGACGTAGTCGCCCAGGACGACGTAGTGGGCGTCCGGGATGTCGACGAGCTCGAAGGGCCGCTGGTAGGGCGTCCGCTCCAGCTCGGTCCCCTGGAAGGCGGCGAGCCGCTCGGCGCCCTCGCCGAGGACCTGGCCGACCAGGGGCTCGGCGACGACGAGCACCTCGTCCGACCCCTCCGGGCGGGCCGCGACGTACGTGACGTCGGGATGGACGGCCACGGCGGTGTTCGACACCAGCGTCCACGGGGTCGTGGTCCAGATGAGCAGCGCGGCGCCCATATCGGCGAGCGGACCGGACGTGACGGGCATCCGCACGTACACCGACGGGCTGGACACCGTCTCGTAGCCGCCGGGCTGGCCCAGCTCGTGGTCGGACAGGCCCGTCCCGCAGCGCGGGCAGTACGGGGTGATGCGGAAGTCGCGGAACAGCAGCCCCTTGTCGAACACCTGCTTCAGCGACCACCAGACGCTCTCGACGTACTCGGGGTCCATCGTCCGGTAGGCCTGGTCGGTGTTGACCCAGTAGCCCATGCGCTCGGTCATCTCTTCGAACGCGTCCACGTGGCGCAGGACGGACTCGCGGCAGCGGGCGTTGAACTCGGCGACGCCGTACTCCTCGATGTCCTTCTTGCCGGTGAGGCCGAGCTCCTTCTCCACGGCGACCTCGACGGGCAGGCCGTGGCAGTCCCAGCCGGCCTTGCGCGGGACGTGCCGGCCCTTCATGGTCTTGAAGCGCGGGAAGACGTCCTTGAACACGCGGGCCTCGACGTGGTGGACGCCCGGCATCCCGTTGGCGGTGGGCGGTCCCTCGTAGAAGATCCAGGGCTCGCCGGACGCGGTGCGCTCCAGCGACCGCTCGAAGACCTTGTTCTCCTGCCAGCGGCGCAGCATGTCCCGCTCCAGGGCGGGCAGATCGACCTGCGCGGGCAGCGGCCGAAAAGCTCGGCTCACGATGGCGGACCTCCGGATCGACGTGGAAACGCTGACCGGAGGGACGAGGCGCGCGGCCCCGCGGTACCACCCTCCTTGACCGCGCCTGGCGGCGCGGCCCGCTTCGTTCCAGTCCCGGCTGCCGGTTCTACCGCGCCCGCGGACCGGGTCCGGGGCGTTTCTTCCGGCGGCTCCGGGGTGATCAGACCGCCGTGCCCGCCCCCGGGCTCGCACCGTCCCCGGGTCGCTCATGGCCGCGTTCGGCGGCAGGTGTCCCCATCAGCGCCTGCCGTGCGACTGCTCGTCTGCACTTTAACGCACCCGCGCGGCGTCCTCTTCCCGTTTTCCGGGGCGCCGGCCCTGGCGCGCCGTGCCGTTCCTTTGCGATCTCGCGGCCCGCCGCGGGGTTTCCGGCCGATCGCCGACCGGGCATAAGGGGTCGGTACCACCGCCAGGTTGTTTACCGCGCACGAGAAAGGGGACCTATGCTGCCCGCACTGCCCGTCGAGGCGATCAGCGCGAGGGAGGCCGACATGGCCGGCGCGACGAAGGGCGCAGTGTCCGCCGAGGAGCAGCCCGCCGAGGAGCACGCCGGGAAGCAGCCCGCCGCGGGCAAGGCCCGGGGCAAGGCGGCCGCGGCGAAGCGGCCCGCCCGCAAACCGGCCGGGCGCGCCTCCGGCAGGACGCGGGGCGGGCGCCCCCCGGCGGAGGCGGCGCGGGCGGCGGAGCTGCCGGTGCGCGAGGGGGAGCACCGCTGGACGGCCGCGGAGCTCGCCGAGGTGCGGGCCGGGCTGCAGGAGCAGATCGAGGGCCTGCGCGCGGAGATCGCCGCGTCCGCGAGCCAGATCGCCGAGGGCGACGGCAGCGACGGGGCCGGCGACGACCAGGCCGACGCGGGCGCCAAGACGTACGAGCGCGAGCACGAGCTCGCGCTGTCCTACAATTCACAGGACCTGCTCGCCCAGATAGAGCGGGCCGTCCAGCGGATGGACGCCGGCACGTACGGGATCTGCGAGTCCTGCGCCAGGCCGATCGGCAAGGCGAGACTTCAGGTCTTCCCGCGTGCGACCCTGTGTGTGACATGCAAACAACGCGAGGAACGTCGCTGAGCGACTCAACGAACCCAGAGCGCGAGGCCGGGGAGTCCACGGGAACTCCTCGGCCGCGCCGCGTCGGCGTGCTGGTCGCCGTGGCCCTGGCCGCGCTGACCGCCGACATCGTGTCCAAGCTGATCGTGGTGGCGACGCTGCAGGACCGGGAGCCCGTCCGGCTGCTCGGCGGGCTGCTGACGCTGCGCGAGACCCGTAACAGCGGCGCCGCCTTCTCGATCGGCACCGGTTACACGATCGTGTTCACCCTGATCGCCTGCGGCGTGGTGGTGGCCATCCTGCGCACCGCCCGCAGCCTGCGGAGCGTGCCCTGGGCGGTCTGCCTCGGCCTGCTGCTCGGCGGCGCGGTCGGCAACCTGATCGACCGGCTGCTGCGCGAGCCCGCCCCGCTGAAGGGCCACGTCGTCGACTGGATCCAGCTGCCGCACTGGCCGGTGTTCAACCTGGCCGACTCGGCGATCGTGTGCGGCGGCGCCCTCGCCGTGCTGCTGGCGGCGCGCGGCCTGCAGGTCGACGGGACGCGCATCACCGGCAAGGACGACGGCGGCCCCCCCGAGCCCGGGGCCGGATCGAAGCCCGCGGCCCGGCCTGAGC
>NZ_JBIQHY010000044.1:0-3917 GCF_044508335.1 Actinomadura sp. | reverse complement strand
GGGCCGGGAACGGCGCCGAGGACCGGGCCGGGAACGGGCCGGATGCGGAGCGTGCGCCCGGCGGGGCCGGGCGCGAGGCCGCGGAGACGGAGCCCGCCCCGGAGGAGAAGGCCTGATGGGGGAGGTGCGCGGCCTCCACGTGCCGGACGGCCTGGAGGGCGAGCGGGTCGACGCCGCACTGGCCCGGCTGTTCGGGCTGTCGCGCGGCGGCGCCGCCGAGATCATCGCCGCCGGGGACGTCCTGCTGGACGGCGCCGAGGTGGCCACCAAGTCCGAGCGGCTGCGCGCCGGGGCCTGGCTGGAGGTCACGCTCCCGCCGCCGCCCGCGCCGCCCGCGCCGGTCGCCGAGCCCGTCCCCGGGATGGGCGTCCTGTACGAGGACGACGACATCGTCGTGGTGAACAAGCCGACCGGCGTCGCCGCGCACCCCACCACCGGCTGGACGGGGCCGACCGTCCTCGGCGGGCTGCTCGGCGCCGGGCACGCGATCGCGACCAGCGGCGCGTCCGAGCGGCAGGGCATCGTGCACCGGCTGGACGCCAACACCACCGGCGCGATGGTCGTGGCCAAGAGCGAGGTCGCGTACTCGCGGCTCAAGCGGGCGTTCAAGGAGCGCCGCGTCGACAAGCGCTACCGGGCGCTGGTGCAGGGCCACCCCGACCCGTTCCGCGGGACGGTCGACGCGCCGATCGACCGGCACCCGTCCGGCGACGGCCGGTTCGCGGTCGTGGCGGGCGGCAAGCCGTCGGTCACGCACTACGACACGGTCGAGGCGTTCCGGGCGGCGACGCTGCTCGACATCGACCTGGAGACGGGGCGCACCCACCAGATCCGGGTGCACATGTCCGCGATCCGGCACCCGTGCGTGGGCGACATGGCGTACGGCGCCGACCCGACCCTCGCCGCGCGGCTCGGCCTGAAGCGGCAGTGGCTGCACGCCGTCCGGCTCGGGTTCGAGCACCCCGCCACGGGCGAGTGGGTGGAGTTCGAGAGCCCCTACCCGGACGACCTGGCCCGCGCCCTGGAGATCGTCGAAGCCGAGTCCTGACCGCTACAGGCCGAGCAGGCGCAGCCCCGCGGTGACGCCGGCGGCGGCGACCAGCACCGCGAGGAACGGCGCGCGCAGCACGAGCGCGGCGACGGCCGCGCCCAGTCCCGCCAGCCGGGCCGGGTCGAAGTCCAGCGACCTGCCGTCGGCGAGCGCCTGGACGGCGATCAGCGCGGTCAGCAGCGCCACCGGCACGAGCTCGGTGAACCGGCGCACCCGCGGGTCGTCCAGGACCCGCTGCGGGGTGACCAGCCCGCCGAGCTTCAGGGCGTAGCAGCCGAGCGCGGTCGCGATCACGGCGATCCACACGCTCACGGCGCGCTCCTCCTTCCGAGCAGGGCGGGCAGCGCCGCGGCGGCGGCGACCATGACCGGGACGCCGGGCGGCAGCAGCGGCGTCGCCGCGAGGGCGATCGCGGCCGCCGCCGGCGCGACCCGCGCCGCGCTCCGCCCCTCCCGCAGCCGCGGCCACAGCAGCGCCAGGAACGCGGCCGGGCCGAGGACGTCCAGGCCGGCGGCGTCCGGGTCGCCCAGCCGGGCCGCGCCCGCCGCGCCGAGCAGCGTGGTGGCGTTCCACGCCAGGTACAGGCTGACCGCGGTGGTGTAGAACCCCGCGCGGGCCGCGGCCGGGTCGCGCTGCGCGGTCGCGACGGCGGCGGTCTCGTCGATGACGGCCTGCGCGGCGGCGAGCCGGCGCGCGCCGCGCACCCCCAGCGTGCCGGCGAGCCGCATCCCGTACAGGGCGTTGCGCCCGCCCAGCAGGACCGCGCCGAGCGTCCCGGCGACCAGCCCGCCGCCTCCGCCGATCACGCCGGCCAGCGCGAACTGGGACGCGCCGGTGAACGCCAGCAGGCTCAGCACGCACGCCTGCGCGACGGAGAGGCCCGCGGTGACCGCCGCCGCCCCGAACGCCACCCCGGACACGCCCACGGCGACGCCCACGCTCAGCCCGTCCCGGACGGCCGCCGCCCGCGCCCGCTCCCGCGGCCCGGGCGCCGCCTCGACCGCGCTCACCGGCGCGCTTCGGCGGCGTCCAGCCCCGCCGCGATGACCGCGTCCATGATGCGGGCGAGCCGCTCGGGGCCGAGGGACGGGGCGTGCGCGGCCATGGCCTCGACGATCTCCCGCTCCCGGCCGGGGTCGCGGCCGGCGAAGCCGCCGACCGGCTTGAGCCGCTGGGCGGCGGCCGCCACGGCGGCGCGGCGCTCCAGCAGGACGGCGAGGGCGGCGTCGATCTCGTCGATCGCGGCCCTGGCCGCGCCGAGGGTGCCGATCGCGCCGGGGGGCGGCGGCGCGGAGCGCAGTTCGGCGGGTTCGGTCACCTGGTCGTGCATGTCGGGTTCCCTCTCGTGCCTCGGCGGGCCGCGCAGGGAAGGTTCGGTGCCCGGGGCCGCGCCTGGTCGGTGGACGTCCATCGAAAAAGGCGAAGCCCGATGGGGGCTCCGCCTCGGCCGGCTCCGGGGTCGTCGCTCAGGTCGCGGCGGCGACCGGCTCGCCCGGAGCCGGCTGCGTAAACCTGAGATGGCGACGTTCCACGCCCTGATCGTATGCGGTGCCGCCCCATTGCGCCAAACTCCGGACAGGACGTCCCACGTGCTGAGACACCCGCGCGGGTCGCGGAAGATCGGGCGAGTCGGGGCGCGGGGGACCCGCGAGGCGGGTTAGGCTCTCAGCACCGCGTCATCCCGGCGTCCCGGCCGGGTTGACGATCTTCCCCCGGGACCGATATCGCCACCACGTGCCCACCGGGCACGTGGGCGGTCGCATGCGACGAGCAGGAGGCGCAGCAGGCATGGCCGACTCTTTCGTTCACCTGCACGTTCACACCGAGTACTCCATGCTGGACGGAGCCGCTCGGCTGAAGCAGATGTTCGAAGAGGTCGGCCGGCAGAAGATGCCCGCGATCGCCATGACCGACCACGGCAACATGCACGGCGCCTACGACTTCCACAAGCAGGCGACCGCCGCCGGGGTCACCCCCATCATCGGGATCGAGGCCTACATGGCCCCGGAGTCGCGGTACCACAAGAAGAAGGTCCAGTGGGGCGAGCCGAGCCAGAAGCGCGACGACGTCTCCGGCGGCGGCCTGATCAACCACATGACCCTGTGGGCGCGCGACAAGACCGGCCTGCACAACCTGTTCAAGCTGTCGAGCCGCGCGTACACCGAGGGCTTCGTGTTCAAGTACGCGCGGATGGACGAGGAGCTGCTCGCCGAGCACGCCGAGGGCGTGATGGGCACGACCGGATGCCCGTCCGGCAAGATCCAGACGCGGCTGCGGCTCGGCCAGTTCGACGAGGCGCTGAAGGCCGCCGCCACGTTCCAGGACATCCTCGGCAAGGAGAACTACTTCCTGGAGCTGATGGACCACGGGCTGGAGATCGAGCGCCGCGTCCGCGACGGGCTCATCGAGATCAGCAGGAAGCTGAACATCCCGCCGGTCGTCACGAACGACTCGCACTACACGCACGAGTCGGAGGCCACCGCGCACGACGCGCTGCTGTGCGTCCAGGTGGGCAAGCAGCTCGCCGACCCCGACCGGTTCCGGTTCGACGGGTCCGGCTACTACCTGAAGACGGCGGAGGAGATGCGCGGCATCGACTCCTCCGACATCTGGCTCGAAGGCTGCAAGAACACCCTGCTCATCGCGGAGAAGGTCGACCCGGCGGGGATGTTCGAGTACCGCGACCTGAGCCCCCGCTTCCCCGTCCCCGAGGGCGAGACGGAGGAGAGCTGGTTCCGCAAGGAGGTCTGGAAGGGCCTGAAGCGCCGCTTCCCCGACGGCCTCCCTGACGGCTACAAGGAGCAGGCCGAATACGAGATGGACGTCATCCTCGGCAAGGGGTACCCGTCCTACTTCCTCGTCGTCG
>NZ_JBIQHY010000172.1:3326-10510 GCF_044508335.1 Actinomadura sp. | reverse complement strand
GTTCTACTACGACGTCGAGGAGTTCCGGTTCCATGACGGGCGGCTGCTGCTGCGCGGCAACAACGGCACCGGCAAGTCGAAGGTGCTGGCGCTGACGTTGCCGTTCCTGCTGGACGGCGAGCTGTCCCCGCACCGGGTCGAACCGGACGGCGACCGGCAGAAGCGGATGGAGTGGAACCTGCTGCTCGGCGGGAAGCATCCGCATCCGGAGCGGCTCGGCTACACGTGGCTGGAGTTCGGCCGCCTCCACCCGGACGGGACGCCGGAGTACCGGACGCTCGGCTGCGGGCTGAAGGCGGTGAAGGACCGCGGCATCGTCCGGCACTGGTTCTTCGTCACCCCGCAGCGGGTCGGCGCCGATCTCTCCCTCGTCTCGGAGACCCGCGTGTCGCTGACGCGGGAGAAGCTCCGCGAGGCGGTCGACGGCCGCGGCATCGTCTACGACCGCGCGTCGGACTACCGGCGGGCCGTGGACGACGCGCTGTTCGGGCTGGGCGAGCACCGGTACGAGGCGCTGGTCAACCTGCTGATCCAGCTCCGGCAGCCGCAGCTGTCGAAGAAGCCGGACGAGCGGCTGCTGTCGCGGGCGCTGACGGAGGCGCTGCCGCCGCTCAGCCCCGCGCTGATCACGACGGTGGCGGAGGCGTTCCGGGGCCTGGACGAGGAGCGGGACGCGCTGCGCGCCCTGGAGGAGGCGCACAAGGCGGCGACCGGCTTCCTCAGGCACTACACGCGGTATGCCCGGATCGCCGCGAAGCGGAGGGCCGCCGGTCCGCGCCTCACGCAGAGCAGGTACGAGCACCTCAACCGGGATCTCGGCGAGGCGGAGACGCGGTTCGCCGCGGCCGAGGCCGAGTTGGCCGAGGTGGCGGGGCTGCTGGACGGGCTGGCCGCGGAGAAGACCCGGCTGGAGGCGCGCCGGCGGGCCCTGGAGACCAGCCCGGAGATGCGCGACGCCGAACGCATCGATCAGATGGGCGAGGAGGCCCGCCGCCGCGACGCGCACGCGAAAACGCAGGAACGCGACCGCGACGATCTGTCCGGCGAGGCGGCGCGCAAGCAGGCCAGGGCGGAGAAGACGCGGTCGCGCGCGGACGAGGCCGAGTCGGGCTTCGGCGCCGTCCGAGACCGTGCGGTGACGCTGGCGGCGGCCGCCGGATGCGGTCCGGCGCACGCGGCCGCCATGGACGGCTGGGAGGACGGTCTGACCGACGCGCGCCGCGCGACCGGCGCGCTGGCCGACGACCGGTCCCGCGCCCTTGCCGAACTCGACCGGCTGCTGGCGGCGGTCACCGCCGCGCGGACCCGGCTGGAGACCGCAACCGCCGAGGCGGAACGCCTGGTCGGCGAACTGCAGGCCGCGGCCGAGCGCATCTCCGCGGCGGAAACGGAGACGCGGACGGGTGCGGCGGACCTGCGGGACGCCTACGTCACCTACCTGGCCGGGCTGACCGAGATCCGGGTGGACGACCCCGACGCGGTCCTGGCCCGGCTGGAGGAATGGGCGGAGACCGCCGACGGGCGCAATCCCGCGGCGACCGCCGTGGACGACGCCGCCCGTGAGGCCACGGCCGCGCTCGGCGGCCGGGTCGCGGACGCCGAATCCCGGCTGCGGGCCGAACACGCCGCCGAGACCTCGCTGCTGGAGGAGATCGGGCGGCTGGAGGCGGGCGGGCACGACGTCCCGCCCGTCCCGCACACGCGCACCGCCGCGCGGGAGGGGCGGCCGGGCGCGCCGCTGTGGAAGGTCGTCGACTTCGCCGAGACCGTGCCCGCCGACCACCGCGCCGGGCTGGAGGCCGCGCTGGAGGCGTCCGGCATCCTCGACGCCTGGGTGACGCCGGACGGCGCGCTGCTCGGCGCGGACGACACCTACCTGCTGACCGGGGAGGCCGTGCACGGGCCTTCGTGCGCCCTGGTGCTGCGCCCCGCGATCGACCGCGCCGACCCGGGGGCCGCCGCGCTCACCGCCGACGCGGTGCGGGCCGTCCTCGCGGGGCTGGGGCTCGGCCCGGGCACGCGGACGTGGGTCGCGGTGGACGGCCGGTGGGCGAACGGCGTCCTCGGCGGTTCCTGGCGCAAGGACAGCGCCGACTTCATCGGCGAGGGCGCCCGCGAGGCCGCCCGCCGCACCCGGATCACCCGGCTGCGCGCCGACCTCACCGAGACCCGGTCCCGGATCGCGGCGCTGGACGCGGAGCTGGACGGCCTGGCGGCGCGGCGGGAGACGCTGACCGCCGAACACCGGGCCGTGCCCCGCGACACCGCGCTGCGCGAGGCCCACGTCCGGCTCGCCGGCGAGCACCGCAGGCGGCGGGAGCTCGACGGCGAGCGCACACGCGCGGAAGAGGCCGCGGCACGGCGCCGCGAGGAGGTCTCGGCGGCGGCGGAACGGGCCGCCGAGTTCGCCTCCGATGTCGGCCTGCCCGGCGGCGAACCGGAACTGGCGCGGGTGCGCGAGGCGGTCGGCGGCTACCGGATGGCACTGGCCGAGCTGTGGCCCGCCGCGCAGACCCTGCTGGCGGCGCGGGAGGCGGCACGGGAGGCGGCCGAAGAACTGGCGCGCGTCCGGGAACGGCTGGCGGAGGCGGCGGAGCGGGCCGCGGAGGCGCGCGAGCAGGCCGACGCCGCCGCCGAGGCGCACCGGGCGCTGGTCGAGACGGCGGGTGCCGCCGTCGACGAGCTGTTCCGCCGGCTCGAGGAGGTCAAGCGGGCCATCACCGACCGGGAGGGCGCCGAGTCGCGGGCCCGCGACCGTGAGCGGTCGGCGGTCGCAGAACGCGGCAAGGCCGGGGAGGCCCGCGACCGGCTGCGCGAGCAGATCACCGAAGCGGCCGTGATCCGCGACGGCGCGGTGGCGGAGTTCCGCGCGTTCGCCGCGACCGGCCTGCTCGCCGTTGCCGTGCCCGCCCTGGACATACCTGATCCGGCCGAGGAGTGGGCGCCCAACCCGGCCGTCCTCCTGGCCCGCGCCGTCAACACCGAACTCGACCAGGTGGACGACGGCGACGGCCCGTGGGAGGGCGTCCAGCGGAAGATCTCCGAAGAGCACAAGCTGCTGTCGGACGCGATGTCCCGGCACGGGCACTCGGTCGGCCTCACCGTCTACGGCGGGATCATGGTCGTGGACGTGCTGTTCCAGGGCCGCACCCGCGACGTTCCCGGGCTGGCGGACGCCCTCGACGCCGAGACGGAGCAGCGCGCCCGCCTCCTGTCGGCCCGTGAGCGGGAGATCCTGGAGAACCACCTGCTGAACGAGGTCGCCGGCACCCTCCAGGAGCTCATCGCCGCCGCCGAGGACGAGGTCCGGGACATGAACGCCGAGCTGGCCTCCCGCCCGACGTCGACCGGGATGCGGCTGCGGCTCGTCTGGAGGCCCGCGAAGGGCGCACCCGACGGCCTGGACCGCGTCCGGGAGAAGCTGCGCCAGACCATCGACGCCTGGTCGGTGGACGACCGCGCCGCCGTCGGCCGGTTCCTGCAGGAGCAGATCACACGCGAGCACGCCGACAACCCGGCGGCCGGCTGGACGGAGCAGCTCACCCGCGCCCTGGACTACCGGTCGTGGCACGCGTTCACGATCCAGCGGCTCCAGGACGGGCAGTGGCGTCCCGCGACCGGCCCCGCATCGGGCGGCGAACGGGTGCTGGCCGCCTCGGTCCCGCTCTTCGCGGCCGCGTCCGCGCACTACAAGTCGGCCGGCAACCCTTACGCGCCCCGTCTCGTCGCCCTGGACGAGGCGTTCGCCGGCGTGGACGACGACTCACGCGCCAAATGCCTGGGCCTGCTCGCCACCTTCGACATGGACGTGGTCATGACGAGCGAACGCGAATGGGGCTGCTACCCGCAGGTGCCGGGCCTGTCGATCTGCCAGCTGACCCGCCGCGACGGCATCGACGCGGTCCTGGTGACGCCATGGCGCTGGGACGGCCGCGAACGCACCCGCGCCGACGAGCCCGACCCCGAACCGGCGACCGGGCAGGCGGACATCTTCGAATGACCGACACCGACCGCCTCCGCCGCCTGCTCGGCGGGCCCGACACCGCCTGGCTCGTGCAGCGCGTCCGCTCCCGCCTGGAACGCGGCTCTCCGCTCACGGGCAAGGTCACTCTGGCGCGGGCCACGCCGGCCGAACGCCGCGCGGCCGAACTGCTGCTCGGCCGCCGCGCCGGCACCGGGACGTCGCTGTCGGTGCCGCTCCCCGAGGTCGACCGCGTCCTGCGCGCCAGCGGCGCGTCTCCGGACGGCCTGGCCGCCGCCGTCGAACTCCTCGACGGCCCCGTCCGCGACCTGACCCGCGAGAACGCAGCGATCGCCGCCGCGTGGGCTTCGGCCTTCGCCCCGCTCGACGAAACCCTCGCCTCCCGCCCCGAACTCGCCGAATGGCGCGCCTGGCTGGACGCGACCGGCCTCGTCCGGCGGCTGACGTCCGGCCCCGCCGAAGCCGCGGACCTGCTCCACCGCCTCGCCGCCGTGGTGCGCCGCCTGCCGTCCCCCGACATGCCCCTCGGCCGGTTCGCCGCCGAGACCTGCGGGCACGCCCACGCGCTGGACGACGGCCCGCTCGCCACCCTGGCCCTCTCGTCGGCCCGGGCCCTCACCGGCCTGCCGTTCCGCGCGGACGGCGGCGCCGAGTCCCGCCGTGAGACCTGGGCGTCCGTGGGGGTGCACATGGACGAACTCTCCTCCACCGTCCTGTGCCTGGGCCTGCCCGGCGACGCGCACACCCCTTTGGGGCGCATGCTCGCCGCCATGCGGGGCGAACCGGTGTCGCTCACCCTCCGCCAACTGCGCCGCCACACGGCCTTGAAGGCCGGTCTCGTCCGCGTCTGCGAGAACCCGGTGGTGGTGGCCGCCGCGGCCGACGCGCTGGGTTCCGCCTGCCCGCCGCTCGTATGCTGCAACGGCCGTCCGTCAACGGCGGTCTGGCGCCTCCTGGAACTCCTCACCGAAGGCGGCGCGGAGTTCGCCTACCACGGCGACTTCGACTGGGGCGGCGCCGCGATCGCCGCCGCCGTCCACGCCCGCATCGGCTGGCGCCCGTGGCGCTACGACGCGCCCGCCTACCTCAAGGCGACCTCGGACACGCCCCTGACGGGCCGTCCCGTGCCGACCCCCTGGGACCCGTCCCTGGCCACCGCGATGAAGGACCGCGCCGTCCGCGTAGAGGAGGAGCAGGTCCTCACCGGTCTCCTCACCGACCTGGCCCCCTGACGGCATCGACGCTTACACGCTCGAGGCCAAGCTTTTCGTCCGGCCTGAGCCGCGGGGACGAAAGCGCGTCCGCCAGGCGCTCGGCCTCCCGCCCGACACACTCGACCTGCACACCGAGGACGAGCAAGCCGAGATCAGCGGACTCTTCAGAAAGGCCGCGGGGCCGCCCGAGCCGAAAGCGGGCTCGTTCTTCGTCCGCACGGACGTCGAACACGCCTTCGCCGGGGCCTCGTCCATGGCACGGCCACCACCGACGCGTACGGCTACCTCCGCGACGTCGAACGCGGCTGGCGGGCCTCTCTCGGCGAACTCGGCACGTCCAGACTGCGCATCCTCCCGACGATGGCGGACGGCCTCCTCAAGTACGCGAAGGAGCACGACCGCGACAGAAGGAGCAGACCCGCGCCGACCACCTTATGGACCGCATCCGCGAAGGCGCCCCCACCCTCGACTGGCCCCCGGAACGCAACGACCCCTGCTGGTGCGACTCAGGCCGCAAGTACAACAAATGCTGCGGCTCCCCTGCCAACCGCTAGAACGTCCGTCGCAACCCACCAGACCTCCTCTTGGACGGCATCCGCGCCCCCACCGCCGACCGCGAGGCCATCGACGTCTACCTCGCCGTGGGCGAGCGCGAAGACAGCCCCCACCGAAGCCCTGATCCACCTCTACTCCACCGCCCGCCCCCCTTGGCGTGAGAGCGGTGAGGACGGTCAGGGGCCGAGTCGCTCCAGCCTGTCCCTGACCCGGATCGCCGACGGGTGGTCCGGGCCGGCGTCGCGGCTCAGGTCGTCATGCAGGTCGGCCAGCGTCCGCCGCGCCGCCGCGTGCTCGCCGACCTCGGCCTCCAGCTCCCCGACGCGGCGCCGCAGCTCCAGGACGCGGGGATCGTCCGCCGGCCGTACGTCGAGCTGTTCTGCGAGCAGCCCCCGCAGCAGCCGCAACGCGAGCCTGTCGTCGCCGCGCGCCCGGTCGCAGTCGGCTTCGCCGAGGCGGCACTGGACGACCCGCTCGTCCTCCACCCCGAACCGTGCGGCGAGGTCGTCGCCGAGCCGCATGAAGACCCCGGCGGCCCTGCCGTGGTCGCCGCCGCCGGCGAGCACGTTGGCGTAGAGCAGCCGCAGCTTGACGGCTTCGGGGTCGTCCACGGCGAGGGGACGGCCGTCCGGTTCGACGACCGCCTCCAGCACACGCGCCGCGTCGGCGTGCCGCCCGTCCCGGGCCAGCGCCGTCGCCTCCCGGCGCACCCGGCTCATCTCCGCCGTGCTCGCATGCGGCCCGCCGCTCTCCGCCCGGCCCCCGGGCCGATGCAGGACACGGGTGAGAACGTCGGCGTACATCCGCAGCGGGCTCGCCTCCTGGTCGGCCATGTGCGGCAGCGGGTGCGCACCCGACACGTGCGGGACGAGCCGGCGGTACACGACGGCGGCATCGTCGGGACGCTTCGCCGGATCCTTGGCGAGCAGTTCGGCGACCAGGTCGGAAAGGTCGCCCGGGACGTCCGGCCGGAGCTTCCCGACCGGGATCGGACGCGCGTTGACCTGCTGCTCCAGGACGGCGTACTCGGTGTCTCCGACGAACGGCGCCCGACCCGTGATCATCTCGTACAGGACGCAGCCCAGAGCGTACAGGTCGCTGCGCCCGGTGGCGGTCTCGGAGCGGACCTGCTCCGGCGGCATGTACAGGGCGGTCCCGATGATCGCGCCGCTGCGGGTCAGCCTGGTGACCTCCGGGTCGTGCAGCAGCGCCAGCCCGAAGTCGATGACCTTGACGGCGCCGTCCGGGCACAGGATGAGGTTGCTCGGCTTCAGGTCGCGGTGCAGGACGCCTTTCCCGTGCGCGGCGGCCAGCACCGCGGCGACCTGCGCGCCGACCGCCGCCACCCACCCGAGGGGCAGCGACTCGGTCTCGGCGATGACGTCGTCCAGCCGGATGCCGTCCACGTACTCCATGACGATGAACATGCGCCG
>NZ_JBIQHY010000172.1:0-3226 GCF_044508335.1 Actinomadura sp. | reverse complement strand
CGGCCTTCAGTGTCTTGCAGTGGCCGGTCGCCTTACCGCGGGGGTCAGCGTCCTTCGTCGGGAAGCCACAGTTGGGGGCCGAACCGGCGGAGCCGTTCCCGGCGTTCCTCGTAGCCGGTCATGGCGCGGTCGACGATCCGCCAGAACTCCGGGCCGTGGTCGGGGCGTTCCAGATGCGCCAGTTCGTGGACGAGGACGTAGTCGATGAGGGTGGGCGGGAGCTGCATGGTCGCCCAGTGGATGTTGAGGTGGCCGCTGGACGAGCAGGACCCCCAGCGGTAGCCGAGCGGCATGACCCGCAGCCCGGTCACTTCGGCGCCCATCCGGGACGCCCACGGCTCGATGCGTTTGGTCAGCCACGCTTCACCGACCCGCCGGTACCAGCGGACGAGGTCCCGCGCGCCGCCGCCTTCGCCGAGCAGCAGCCGCCCCCGGACGAGCTTCACCGGCGTCCCCGCCTCCACGATCTTGAGCCGGTAGGAGCGGCCGAGGTAGAGGAAGCCTTCCCCGGAGACGATGCTCCGCTCCGGGTGCGGCTCGCCGAGTTCGCGGCGCTGCGCGAGTTTCCCGTACAGCCAGGATCGTTTGGACTCGACCATCTTGGCGAGTTCGTCGCGGGTGGTGGACGGCGGGACGACGGCGGTGACGGAGGCGTCCCGTTCCACGGTGAGCCGGACGGTGCGGCGGCGTTCGCTGACCGCCACCGCCACGTCGAGCTCTCCGACGCGCAGCATCCCCGGGAAATCGCTCACGGGCCCAGGATGCCAGGCCGCCCTGTCGGCGCAGCTCACCGGACACGCCGCCCGGATCACGACCGCGGTATCCGCTCCCGGTTCGCCTTGATCACTTCGAACAGCCGGCCGGCCAGCTTCTCCACGTCCTGCGCCGTCGCGAGCCGCCGGTCGAAGAGGATGCCGCAGATCTCGCTGCGGAACTCCTCCCGGTCGGTCTCCTTGCTGGGGTGCCAGAAGTCTCTGCGGTGAACGACCTCGGCGGCGCGGTGGTAGACGTCCTGGGCGGCGTCCACGAGGTCGGGGATGCGGTCGGCGTCGTCGCATTCCAGGCTGAGGAGGCGGAACAGCGCGCCCTCCACCGGGCCGAGACCGTGCGGGTCGTCGGGGGCGTCGTCCTTCAGTTCGGTGATGAGCCCTTCGAGCGCGAGGACCTGCTGGTCCCAGTCCTCCTTGAGTTCCTGGAGGATTTCTTCCAGGCGTTCGCTGAGCCGCTTGTAGTAGGCGGGGTCCTTGGCCTTGTTGACGGTGATGTGGTGCCGGATGGCGTGTTCCATCTCGGACGCCTTGGCCCGCGAACCGCCGGGCATCGCCTCGACCTTCTCGGTGAAGTCGGGCGCGGTCAGCGCGACCGGCGGGAGCATCTGCTCGATCCCGAGGGACGTGACGTGCTCGTCGATGAGGTGCCGGATGCGTCCGCCGTACGCGGCCGGGTCGAACTCGCCGTCGTCCACCCGGTACCGCCGCGTCGCGGTGATCTTCACGACCGTGAAGCGTTTGAGGTCGGCCTCGAACGGTTTCACGGCCGGGTCGGGCAGGACGGCGTTGTAGGTCTTGGCGAACAGCGCGAAGTCGGCGTTGAACCGGTCCCGCAGTTCCGGGTCGGCAAGTTCCTCGACGCAGCTTTCGACGTCGTCGGGGTCGCGGAACATCATCCGGACCCGGTTGCGGCGCGGCTCCAGCTTCGCCAGCTCGGCCTTGGCGTCTTTGAGGGCCTGCTCGACGTCGGCGAGGTCGTTCTCGTCGAAGGAGTCGTGCGCGTAGATCTTCAGCGCTTCCACGAGGTTCTGCGCGAGGCCTTGGTAGTCGACGACGTAGCCGTACTCCTTGCCGTCGGCGGTCCGGTTGACGCGGGCCACGGCCTGGAGCAGGTCGTGCTCCTTGAGCCGGCGGTCCAGGTACATGACCTGCTCGATGGGGGCGTCGAAGCCGGTGAGCAGCATCGCGTTGACGATGACGAAGCCGACGTTCGATTCGCTGAACGGCTTGAGGAAGTCGCCGACGCGGGTCTTCTGCTTCGCCTTCGCGGTCCATTCGGCGAGTTCGGTTTCGTGCTCGGAGTCGCCTTCGGAGATGACCGGGACGAACTCCATGCGTTTCAGCAGGTCGAGGTGGCGGTGTGCGCCGACGAGGTACGCCTGGCGCGGTTTCAGCTCGTCCAGCGGCTTTTCCAGGATGCGCGCGGGCAGGCCCTCGACCTCGGTGACGAGTTCGTCCCGCGCGGCCATCAGGGCGTCCCGGTATTGGACGGTGGTGACCCGGTCCAGCGCGACGACCTGGGCTTTGAAGCCTTCGGGGAGGACGCGTTCGACGTAATGGCGGAGCATGTGCTTGGCCTTCGCGGCGACGAGCCTTTCGGCGGCCGACACCTTCGCCTTGGTGGCGTAGCGGCGTTGCAGCTGGTCGCGGTCCTCCGGGGAGAGTTCGTCGAACATCTCGTCCACGACCTCGTCCAGGTCGCGGCCGTCCTGGACGGCGCCCCGCACGCTCAGCCCCTCGTACAGGATCGGGACGATCACCCCGTCCTCTTCGGCGTCCTTCAGCCGGTACATGTCGATGAATTCGCCGAACAGTTCCAGGCTCGTCCTGCGCCGGCCCTTCTTCGTCATGATCGGGGTCCCGGTGAACCCGATCCGGGCCGCGTTCGGCAGGGCGATCTGAAGGTTCGTGCCGAGGGAGGCGGTGTGCGACCGGTGCGCCTCGTCCACGAGGACGACGATCGACTCGTCCGCGTTGACCTCCCCGAGCGGGGCGTCGACGGACATCCCCGGCCCGGATGGAGCGTCGTCCCGCTGCTTCTGGATCATCACGAACACCAGGCCCGGCCCGTGCTTGCCGAGAATGCTCCGCGCCCGCGCCGTGGACTTCGCGACGTCCACGGTCTCGCCGCTCAGCTCCATGGTCTCGCTGAGCTGGTCCTGGAGCTGGGTGCGGTCGGTGACGACGACGACCTTGAAGTGTTTGAGGTCGTCGCTCGCGCGGAGTTTGCGGACCAGGAAGGTCATGGTCAGGCTCTTGCCGGACCCCTGCGTATGCCAGACGATCCCGCCGCGCCTGTCCCGCTCCCCGTCCTGCTGCTTGGTCTTGCCGGTACGCAGCCGGTGAACGGCCCGGTCCACGGCCCGGAACTGCTGGTAGCGGGGCGCGGCCTTGATGGTCTTGCCGTCGTCGGTGACCAGGAACGTCACATAGTTGTGGACGATGTCCAGCAGCCG
>NZ_JBIQHY010000043.1:33764-47586 GCF_044508335.1 Actinomadura sp. | reverse complement strand
GCCTGCGTCGCGCGGGCATGCCCGCTCCGGGCGCAGAGCGCCCTCCGCGTGCCTGCCCGTGCCGGTCGCTTCGGTCTGCGCCACGGCTCAGGTCTGGTGCAAGAGGGTTCGAATCGTGCTCGTCCCGGGCGGCGTGGTGGGCCCGGGGGCGATTCTGGTGGGTGTGGTGACGCCCCGGCGGTTGTGGGCCGCCGGGGCGTCAGGGTGCGTCAGGCTGCGGTTTCCTCTACCTTGCCCGTCGCCTTGGTGTCGTCCAGGGCGGCGAGCTGGAAGTCGGCGCGCGGCTGCTCGACGGTGGCGAGGGAGACGGTCTCGCGCTTGAGGAACAGCGCGAGCGTCCAGTCGGCGACGACGCGCAGCTTGCGGTTGAAGGTCGGGACCTTCGCGCCGTGGTAGCTGCGGTGCATGAACCACGCCGGCCAGCCCTTGACCTTGAAGCCGTAGGTCTGGGCGACGCCCTTGTGCAGGCCGAGCCCGGCGACGGCGCCGATGTTGGCGTGCACGTACGGCTTCAGGTGCTTGCCGCGCAGCGACCGGACGATGTTGTCGCCGAGGAGCTTCGCCTGCCGGACCGCGTGCTGCGCGTTCGGCGGGCAGTACATGCCCTCCTGCGTCAGGTCCGGGATGGCGGCGTTGTCGCCGGCGGTGAACGCCCGCACCAGGCCCTCGATGGTGAGGTACTCGGTGCCCTTGACGCGGCCCCGCTCGTCCAGCGGCAGGTCGCCGTGCCGGACCACCGGCGACGGCTTGACGCCCGCGTTCCACACCAGCGTCCCGGCCGGGAAGCTGCTGCCGTCCGACAGCTCGATCTGGCCGTCGACCGCCGACTCCAGGTAGGTGTTCATCTTCACGGCGATGCCGCGGCCGCGCAGCTGCTCGGCGGTCCACTTGCCCATGTCGGGGCCGACCTCGGGCAGGATGCGGTCGGCGGCCTCGACGAGGATGAACCGCAGGTCCTGCGGGGTGACCTTGCGCATGTACTTGGTGGCGTCGCGGGTCATGTCCTCCAGCTCCGCGACCGCCTCCACGCCGGCGAACCCGCCGCCGACGAACACGAACGTCAGCGCCTTGCGGCGCACCGCGACGTCGTCCGTCGACTCGGCGATCTCCAGCTGCTCGAGGACGTGGTTGCGCAGGTGGATGGCCTCGCCGACGGTCTTGAGGCTGATGCCCTGCTCGGCGAGCCCGGGGATCGGCAGCAGCCGCGGCACCGCGCCGGCGGCCATGACCAGGTAGTCGTAGGAGATCCGCTCCGGGGGCCCGGACAGCGGCTGGACGATCGCCCAGCGCTCCTCGTGGTTCAGCTCGGTGACGCGCGCCTTGCGCACGGTGCACTTGGGCAGCACCCGGCGGAGCGGGACGACGACGTGCCGCGGGGAGATGTTCCCGGCGGCGGCCTCGGGAAGGAACGGCTGGTACGTCATGTACGAGTTGGGGTCAACGACGGTGACCTTGACCTCGCCGCGTCTCAGCTCTCGCTTCAGCTTCTTCTGCAGACGCAACGCGGTGTACATGCCCACATAGCCGCCACCCACGATGAGGATGTGGGGAGCGCCAGAGGTCTCCTCGGCGGTCCTGGCCATTGCGGCCCTCCAATGTCACGGTCGGCTTGTGAAGACATTCACAAGCTATCCGATGGGACGTGCCCTGCACCAACGAATAACCAGGGAAGAATGCGAGAACTTCCCGATCCGGCAAAGCGAGGTCCTGGATCGCGTGTGAAACCCGCCACTCCTTCTCAAATAATGGGATGGAACGGGTCAAAGCACACATGACGAAGGTCACAGGGAGGCCGGCGGGGCCGCCCGGCGGGCGGCCCCGCGAACCGCCCGTCGCACCCCCGGGAAAGCCCTATCGTTGGGGCCGACGAGGAAGGGGGCGCCGGAGGCGGACGCGCGCGGCCGATGAGCGGGACCGAGATGACGGCGGCCCGGCGGTCCGCGGGCTACGATCTCGCCCGGGAGCGTATCGATGATGAGCAGAGACCGGCGTCCGACGCCGACCGCGGCGGGTGCCGTCGCCCTCGCCCTCGCCGGGGCCCTGAGCGGCTGCGGGCTGATCGGGCCGCCGCAGAACAAGAGCGCCGAGCTGTCGGAGTGGTTCACCGTGACCAGCCCGGTCTTCCGCGATGGCGGAGACTTGCCCCCGCGGTACGGCTGCACGACGTACCCTGGCGGGCAAGGGAAGACCCCGCCGCTCCGGTGGTCGGGCACTCCGGCCGGGACCAAGTCGTTCGCGATCGTCGTGGACGACCCGGACGCGGTCGGCGGCGCCTACGTCCACTGGGTGATCGCGGGCATCGACGGCACGGTGAACGAGATCGTCGAAGGTGCCCGGCTGGACAGGACCGTCGAAGGGTTGACCACAGGCAAGAAGGCGGGCTACGCGCCACCGTGCCCGCCCAAGGGACAAGAGCATCGGTACCGGTTCACCATCTACGCGCTGGACGATCCGGCACCGTTCCAGAACGGCGCCGAACTGAAGGACTCGCTTCCCGCCATCGCCGAGCACACCATCGGGCGCGGGCGGATCACCGGGAACTTCGGCGGCGAGCAGGCGCGTTGACCGTGCAGCCTGGCGGCGCAGGGTCAGCGCGGACCCCTCGGGGGGCTGGAGCCGACAGGGGTGTGCGGATCGGCGAAGTTGGCCGATCGGTACACGCCGTGTGAGGGTAAATGTGCGCGAAGGGTGTGACAACGGTCATAGCGGTCGGACACAATCGGGCTGAGCCCCGGCGGCATCAGTCCGAGATGATCCGGACGCTTGCGACAATCGGGACGGACCCGCGGTCCACGCCGGCGACTCTCGCTGGGCCAAGGCATTGGGTGGTGGCATGACTTCTTACATCGTGGTCTTCGGCCTCATTGTGGTCGTCGTCCTGGTGGTCGTCCTCGTGGCCCTGGGCCTGCGGGCCAGCAGAGCCGGACGCGACGACGACGACTGGATGGACGACGAGCCGCAGAAGGCGCGCGGCCGCCGGGGAGTCCCGCCGCAGGAGCAGCTGGGCCACGACGACTACGGCCCCGGCTACAACGACGGGTACGACGAGGGCTACGACGGCGGCTACGACCGCGCGCCCGAGCCCGGGCCGGACCGCCGCGTCGCCGGCGGGCCGCTCGCCGCGCCCACCGCCGCCCCGTCCCCGCCGCCCCCCGCGCCCAGCGGCCAGGCGTCCGACGAGATGGAGGACGACGACTACTGGGCGACGATCACCTTCGACAAGCCCAAGTTCCCCTGGCAGCACGACCGCGACCACGAGGGCGAGCGCCCGGAGCCCGACCCCGCCGCCGACCCGCTGAACGCGCCCGGCCCGCCGCCCGAGCCGCAGCCCGCCGAGCAGCCCCAGCTGACCCAGCCGGTCTCGATGGGCGCCGACGGCACCGTCCTGAACGGCCTCGGCCACCCCGGCCGGCAGGGCGGCGGCACCGGCCCGCAGCAGATGCCCGCCCCGGGCGGGTTCCCGGGCGGTGCGCCGTTCGGCAGCGACCCCGGCGCGACGTCGCTCGACCCGGTCCCCGCCGACCTCGGCGGGCCGTCCTACGGCGGCCCGGGCGTGCCCGACCAGCCGGCGTACGGCGGGCAGGAGCCGCAGCCCGCGTACGGCGCCGCCGCCGACTACGGCCCCGGCGACCCGTCCTACGGCGGCCAGGACCAGTACGGCGCTCCCGAGCAGCCCTCGTACGGCTCCCGCGAGCCGTCCTACGGCGACTACGGCTCCGACCCGCTCGGCGGGCGCCCGGCCGCCGGGCCGCCCCCCGGCGGCCGCCAGGACTTCGACATGCCGCTCGGCCCCGGCGGCGGACGCGGCGGCGACCCGCGGGCGTCCGACCCGCTCGGGCTGCCCCTCGGCCGCCCCGACGAGCCGGCCGCCCCGCCCCCTCCCCCGGTGCCTCCGGCGCAGGCTCCGGCCGCCCCGGCCGCGCACGGCGGCTCCGGCGGCGGGTCCGACACCGACGGCCACAAGCTCCCGACGGTGGACGAGCTGCTCCAGCGCATCCAGTCCGACCGGCAGCGGTCGGCGGGCGCCGCGGCGTCGTCCGACTCGGGCGGCTCCTACGGCGGCGGCCCGCTGAACGACCCGCTCGGCGACCCGCTGAGCACCGGCTCCTACGGGACGAGCCCGCCCTCGGGCGGCACGGGCAACACCGGCCCATGGCCGTCCGGCGGGCAGGCCGGCGGGTACGACACGGGCATGGGGTCCGGCTACGACTCCGGCCTCGGCGCGCCGTCCGGCTACGGGCAGGGCCAGCAGCAGAGCGACGGCTACCCGACGGCCCCCGCCTACGGCGAGGCCACCCGCTACGACGACCCGCTGGGCGGCGGCGGCCACGACTCGTACGGCAGTTCCGGCGGCGTGTACGGCGACTTCAGCGGCAGCAGCTACAACGGCGGCGCCGACCCGCTGGCCGCGCCGCACGACCCGGGCGCGCAGGGCGGCTACGCCGACCCCAACGCCACTCAGGCGTACGGTTCCGGCTACTACGGCGGCGGAGCGCAGCAGCAGGGCGGCTACCCGGGCGGCCAGCAGAACGACCAGTACGGCAACCGCCAGCCCGCCGACGACTGGGAGAACTACCGCCGCTGAGCACGTCTCTCCGAAGGGCCCGCCGGATCCACCCGGCGGGCCCTTCGCCGGCTCTGCGAGCGTGTAATCGCGTGAAGCCGCGCTAGTCATGATTATATACACTCTGTGACTTCAAAGCCACGCAGTGTGTCCATCTTCCGGCGGGATCTGCTCGCCTCGTTCGTCGTCTTCCTCGTCGCGGTCCCGCTGTCGCTGGGCATCGCGGTCGCGTCCGGCGCCCCGGTCGCCGCGGGACTGGTCGCGGCGGCCGCCGGCGGCATCGTCGCCGGGCTGCTCGGCGGCTCGCCGCTCCAGGTCAGCGGGCCGGCCGCCGGGCTCACCGTGCTCGTGGCGGAGCTCGTGCAGACCTACGGCTGGCGCGCCACGTGCACGATCACCATGCTCGCCGGGCTGGTGCAGCTCGTCCTCGGCGCCGGACGGGTGGCGCGGGCCGCGCTCGCCGTGTCCCCCGCCGTCGTGCACGGGATGCTCGCCGGGGTCGGCGTCGTGATCGTCCTCGCGCAGGTGCACGTCGTCCTCGGCGGCAGCCCGCAGCAGTCCGCCGTCGCCAACCTGCGGGAGCTGCCCGGCCAGCTCGCGCGCCCGGCGCCGTGGCCGGCGCTGGTGGGCGGGCTGACCGTCCTGGTCCTGCTCGGCTGGTCGAGGCTGCCGCGCGGCGGGCGGCTGCGGCTCGTCCCGGGGCCGCTGCCCGCCGTCGCGCTCGCCACCGCCGCCGCCTGGGGCCTCGGCCTGCCGGTGCGGCACGTCGACCTGCCGGACTCGCCGCTGGACGCCTGGTCCGCCCCCGCCCTGCCGGCGGGCTCACCGCTCGGCATCGCCGGGGCCGTCGTGTCGATCGCGCTGGTGGCGGCCGTCGCGTCGCTGCTGTGCAGCGTGGCGGTCGACCGGATCCGCCCGGCCGGGACGCCGCCCGCCGACCTCGACCGGGAGCTGCGCGCCCAGGGTGCCGCGAACGCCGTGTCGGGGCTGCTCGGCGGGCTGCCGGTGGCCGGCGTGATCGTCCGCAGCACGGCCAACCTGGACGCGGGCGGGCGCACCCGGCTGTCCCCCGTCCTGCACGGCGTGTGGGTGCTCGGGCTCGCGCTGGCCTGCGCGCCGCTCGTCGAGCGCGTCCCGCTGTCGGCGCTCGCCGCGCTGCTGATCGTGCTCGGGCTGCGGCTGACCGACCTCGCCCGCGTCCGCGCCCTGCGGCGCCACCGGGAGGCGCCGGCGTACTTCGGCACCGTCGCCGGGGTCGTCCTGCTGGGGCTCGGCGAAGGCGTCCTGGCGGGCGTCGCGATCATGGCGGTGCTCGCGCTGCGGCGGCTGACGCGGCTGTCGGTCCGGATGGAGGAGCTCGTGCCGGTGCCGGGCGACGGGCCCGTCCCGCCCCGCCGGCACGTGGTCGTCGAGGGGACGTTCACCTTCCTCGGCGTCCCCCGGGTGACGCGCGCGCTGCGGGAGATCCCGGCCGGCTGCAGCGTCGACCTGGACCTCAATGTCGACTTCATGGACCACGCCGCGTTCGACGCGATCCACCAGTGGCGCCTCGCCCACGAACGCCAAGGGGGGAGGGTCGACATCGACGAGATTCATGAGGCTTGGTATGAAAGAGCCGTGACAGGCGATATGAGTCAGCCGCGGAAAACAGCCCCGCCTTCCCGCTGGTGGGCCCCCTGGGCGAACCGGCGGCGGCGGACCGAGGCTGAGCTCGACGCCCCGGAGACGTCCCCGGCCTCGGTGCTGCTGGACGGCGTCCGCGAGTACCACGGCAGCACGGCGAACCTCGTCCGGCCGATCATGGCCGAGCTGGCGATGGAGCAGAAGCCGCAGCACCTGTTCATCACCTGCGTGGACTCGCGGGTCGTGCCCAACATCATCACCGCCAGCGGCCCCGGCGACCTGTTCATCAACCGCAACGTCGGCGCCCTCGTCCCCCGGCACGGGACCCGGACGCCCGACGACTCGGTGTCGGCCACCGTCGAGTACGCCATCAACGTCCTCGACATCCGGACGATCACGATCTGCGGCCACTCCAATTGCGGCGCGATGGCCGCGCTCCTCGCGGGCGGCACGGAGGTCGAGCACCTGACCGGCCTGTCGCGCTGGCTGCGGCACGGCAACCACAGCCTCGCCCGCTTCCTGTCCACCGACCCGGACGGCTGGGACGAGCCGCCCCTCACCCGCCTCTGCAAGATCAACGTCATGCAGCAGCTCGACAACCTGCTGACCTACCCGTGGCTCCGGGAGCGCGTCGAGTCCGGCGAGATCGAACTGGTCGGCCTCTACCTGGACCTGTCCACCGCGACGGTCGAGGTCCTCGACCGCTCCACCGGGACTTTCGCCCGCGTCCCGGACGAGGTCCCGAACACCCGCACCCTCACCTGAGGGTGCGGGCCGTCCCCCCGCCTGGACGACCCGCACGCTCCCCGCCGATCCGCCGGGCCCCGGCGCCCGGCGGATCTGCTCGGTCAGCGGCCGACCAGCTGGTCGTCGCTCCGGTAGTCGCGCACGTACATCCCCGTCACCCGGCGCGCCCGGCGCGCGCGCCCGTCCTGCGCCGGGAGGAACAGCGCGTCGCGCCGGCTGGCGCGCGAGAAGTCCCACAGGTACACGAGGCCACCCAGCAGCCCGGCGAACGCGAGGGCCATGAACACGATGACGAACATCAGCACTCCTCTCCACGGGGCTCAGCACCCCGGCCCCGCCGTCGTCACCGATCAAGGCGATCAGCTCTTACCTGGACGGTAAGCGCCCCGTTTCATCCCGTCTGTGTCCCATGACCCGATTCGCCAGGGTCGCATGCCCCAGCGGAGGCGGAGAGGTAAGGCGCCGAGTCGGAGGCGCGTGCGGCCCGGGTACGCGATGCGCCTCTAGGCATCTCGTGCCGGAGGCCGGCGGCCGGGCTCGTAGCGCGCTGGATCGGGCGTTCAAGCCGGTGCTCGATGTGCCCTGAAAGTGCCCTGGGCGATCTCGCGCTCAGTCGCGCTCCTGGTCAGAGCGGCGGGGGGCGGACGAGTCGGCCTGTAAGCCGGGTTCTGTGCCCGCCGTCCCTTGCGGGGCGGCGGGTGACGGCCATCCATCTCGGACCGCCGTTGCCGACGGCCTCCAGCGGTCTACCCGCAGGCTCGGGCGGGCCGCCCTCGGGCACCTGCGCGGGGCCTCTTGCGGGGCCCCTTCTTGACCTTGCTCCGGGTGGGGTTTACCGAGCCGCCCACGTCACCGTGGGCGCTGGTGAGCTCTTACCTCACCGTTTCACCCTTACCACCGCGCGAGGCGGTGGCGGTCTGCTTTCTGTGGCACTTTCCCGCGGGTCACCCCGGGTCGGCGTTACCGACCACCCTGCCCTGTGGAGCCCGGACTTTCCTCGACGGGGATCGCTCCCCGACGCGGCCGTCCGGCCGGCTCGTCCGCCGTACACAGAAGGTTAGCGGGTCCGGCGGGGCGCTTGTTCCCCGGTCAGGGGAGGCCGGCCCACGCCTGCTCCAGGCGCGCTTCGGGGAGGGTGTGGTCTTCCATCTCACCGGAGAGGTAGCGGTCGTAGGCGGCCATGTCGAGGTGGCCGTGGCCGCAGAGGGCGGTGAGGATGACCTTGGGTTCGCCGGTCTCGGCGCAGCGGCGGGCCTCGGCGACGGCGGCGGCGAGGGCGTGGGTGGGTTCCGGGGCCGGGACGATGCCTTCCGTGCGGGCGAACAGGACGCCGGCCTCGAAGCATTCGCGCTGCAGTTTCGCCTCGGCCTCGAACAGGCCCAGGTCGTACATGTGGGAAAGGAGGGGCGCCATTCCGTGGTAGCGGAGGCCGCCGGCGTGGATGGGGTCGGGGACGAAGTCGTGCCCGAGCGTGTGCATTTTGAGGAGCGGGGTGAAACCGGCGGTGTCGCCGAAGTCGTAGGCGTAGTGGCCCCGGGTGAAGGACGGGCAGGCGGCGGGTTCCACGGCGCGGATGTCCGGGTTCATGCGGCCCGCCAGTTTCTCGCGGAGGAACGGGAAGAAAAGGCCGGCGAAGTTGGAGCCGCCGCCGGTGCAGCCCACGATCAGGTCCGGGGTGTCGCCGGCCAGGGCCAGCTGTTCCAGGGCTTCCTCGCCGATGACGGTCTGGTGCAGGAGGACGTGGTTCAGGACGCTGCCGAGCGCGTAGCGGGTGTCATCGGGGGCGGCGGATTCGACCGCCTCGGAAATCGCGATGCCCAGGGAGCCGGGTGAGTCGGGGGAATCCGCGAGGATTTTCGCGCCCGACGACGTCAGGGGTGAGGGGCTCGCGTGCACCTGCGCGCCGTACAGTTCCATCATCGAGCGGCGGTACGGCTTCTGGTCGTAGGAGGCGCGCACCATCCAGATCTCGCAGTCGATGGAGAACTGCGCGCAGGCGAAGGCCAGCGCGCTTCCCCATTGGCCCGCGCCCGTTTCGGTCGTCAGGCGGCGGATTCCCTGGCGCGCGTTGTAGTAGGCCTGCGGGACGGCCGTGTTCGGCTTGTGCGAGCCGACCGGCGAGACGCCCTCGTACTTGACGTAGATGCGGGCCGGTGTGCCGAGGGCGCGTTCGAGGCGGTGCGCCCGGATGAGCGGAGTCGGACGCCAGAGGCGGTAGACCTCGCGCACCTCTTCGGGGATGTCGATGTACCGGTCGCCGCTGACCTCCTGGGCGATCAGATCCATGGGGAACAGCGGCGCCAGGTCGTCCGGCCCGACCGGCTCACGCGTGCCGGGGTGCAGGGGCGGGGGCGGCGGCGCGGGCAGGTCCGGGACGACGTTGTACCAGCGGCTCGGGAGCTTCGACTCGTCCAGCAGGATCTTCGTGGTCACGGTCCCTCCCCAGGTCACTTATGGGGAGCGTAAGCGCCCGTGGGTCACGAGGGAAGGTGGTGGACGTCGTTGAAGCTGCGGAGGGTCGCAGGTCCGTCGGCGTACCAGTCGATGGACGACAGGGCCGCCACGTCCAGGTGCATCCGGTAGAGCGACGACATGGGCGCGCCCAAGGCGTCCTTGACCAGAAGCTTGATGGGCGTGACGTGCGATACCACCAGCACCGTCTGCTCGCGGTAGCGGACCTTGAGCTTGTCCAGTGCCGTGCGGACGCGGCGGGACACCTGGGTGAAGCTCTCCCCGCCGGGCGGCGAGGCGCCGGGGTCGGCGAGCCACGCCTTCATCTCGGCGGGCCACCCCTTGCCGACCTCGGCGAACGTGAGGCCCTCCCATTCGCCGAAGTCGGTCTCGCGGAGACCGTCCTCGACGCGGACGTCCAGGCCGGTGACGGCGGCGACCTCCGCCGCGGTGTCGCGGCAGCGGGAGAGGGGGGAGGTGACGATCGCGTCGAGGCCGCGGTCCTTGAGGGCGAGGGCGGCGGCGCGGGCCTGGGCGACGCCGTTCGCCGTCAGCGGCACGTCGCTGATCCCGGCGAAGCGCTTCTCGATCGAGAGGGGCGTCTCCCCGTGCCGCAGCAGGACCGTGGTCATCGGGGTGGACGACGGGGGGCGCGGCGGCGGCTCGGGCTCCCCCGGCGTCTCCTCGACCTTGCGGGTCCAGTGCTCGCCGCGCGCGGCGGCGTCCATCGCCTCGTTCGCCAGCCGGTCGGCGTGCGCGTTCCGGTTGCGCGGGACCCAGCCGTAGGACACCGAGCCCAGCCCGGACGCCAGCTCCCGCGCCTCCAGCGCCAGCGGGATCATGTCCGGGTGCTTGATCTTCCAGCGGCCGGACATCTGCTCCACGACGAGCTTGGAGTCCATCCGGACCTCGACGCGGGCGGACGGGTCGATCCCGGCGGCGGCCCGCAGCCCGGCGATCAGCCCCCGGTACTCGGCCACGTTGTTGGTGGCGTGCCCGATCGGCTCGGCGATCTCGGCGAGGACCTCGCCGGTCAGGGCGTCCCGGACGAGGGCCCCGTACCCGGCCGGGCCGGGGTTGCCGCGCGAGCCCCCGTCCGCCTCGACGATCAGCTTCCGGGCGCGGCCCGCGGCGGCTGCGCTCACAGGCCCGACTCGGGGGTGCGGACGAGGATGCGGCGGCATTCCTCGCAGCGGATGACCTCGTCCTCGGCGGCGGCCCGGATGTTGTTCAGGTCGACGGTGTTGAGCGCGAGGTGGCAGCCCTGGCACGCGCCCCGGTACAGCTTGGCCGCGCCCACGCCGCCGAACTGGCCGCGCAGCTTCTCGTAGAGGGCGAGCAGGTCGTCCGGGATGTCCTTGGCGACGGCGGTGCGCGCGGCGCTGGTCGTCCCGGCCTCCTCGTCGATCTCCCGCCGGGCGGCGTCGCGGCGCTCGGTGAGCGCGGCCAGCTCCTCCTGCGCGGCCGCCTGGTCGGCGCGGATCGCGGCGACCCTGCCCTCGGCCTCCTCGGTCCGCTCCATGATCTCCAGCACGACCTCCTCCAGGTCGGACTGGCGGCGGTGCAGCGACTCGATCTCCGCCTGCAGGCTGGACAGGTCCTTCGCGGACGTCACCTGCCCGGTGTCGAGCCGCTTCTGGTCGCGTTCGGCGCGGGTGCGGACCTGGTCGACGTCCTGCTCGGCCTTCTTCTGCTCCCGCTGCAGGTCGCCGACCTCGGTCTCGGCCGCGACGAGCGCGTCGCGCAGCTCGGTGAGACGCCCCTCCAGCCGCTCGATCTCCGCCAGCTCGGGCAGCGTGCGGCGGCGGTGCGCCAGCCGGTCCAGCGAGCTGTCGAGTTCCTGCAGGTCGATCAGGCGAAGCTGGGCTTGCGGTGCGGCTTTCACAATGCTCCTTCTGCGTGGAGGCGCCACGCGTCGGTGACGAGCGTGGACACCCGTGTCTCCAACTTGCCCGCTTCCGGGGAGGACGCGGCCAGCCGGCGTTCGGCGTCGGCCAGCCAGGGCCACTCGGTCGCCCAGTGCGCGGCGTCCACCAGGGCCGGGCCGCCGTGCTCGGCGAACTCCGACGCGGGGTGGTGCCGCAGATCGGCGGTGAGGTAGGCGTCGACACCCGCGGACCGCGCGGTGTCGAGGAGGGAGTCGCCCGCGCCGCCGCAGACGGCGACGGTGCGGACGACGGCGCCGGGGTCGCCGGCGGCGCGGACGCCCCAGGCGGTGGGCGGCAGCCCGGCGGCGGCCCGCTCGGTGAACTCCCGCAGCGTGACGGGCTCGTCCAGCTCCCCGATGCGGCCGAGCCCGCGGCGCGGATCGTCGTCGGCGGGGACCATCGGGCGCAGCTCGCCGGTGAGGCCGACGGCCCGCGCCAGCGCGTCCGAGACGCCGGGATCGGCCCGGTCTGCGTTGGTGTGCGCGGTGTGCAGCGCGATCCCGTTCGTGATCATCCGGTGGACGAGCCGGCCCTTCGGGGTGGTGGCGGCGACCGAGTGCACCCCGCGCAGCAGCAGCGGATGGTGCGTGACCACCAGGTCGGCGCCCCACTCCAGCGCCTCGTCGACCACGGCGGCGACCGGGTCGACGGCGAACAGGACCCGCCCGACCTCCTGGTCGGGGTCGCCGCAGACGAGCCCGACCGCGTCCCAGGGCTCCGCCCACGCGGGCGGGTACAGCTCCTCCAGAACCGTGATGACATGGGATAGGCGCACGTCCCGCAGGCTACCGCGCCGAGCCGCCGCAACCGAGCCGCCGAGCGTCACCACGGGACGCCTGGGTCTGTAACGATATGGGACGGGGACAGTGCACGATCGAGAAGGGAACGCCATGCCGGCTGACGCCGCCGCGGAACCTGAGCCCACCGGGCCCGCCGAGCCCAAGGCCGAACGCCCGTACATGCCCGGCTACGGCATCGTCGGGCCGGACGAGGGCAGCGGCCTGCTGCCGTGGTCCTGGGCCGAGGAACGGCTGCGGGCGGCGCGCAACTTCTGGGTGTGCACCGTCCGGCCGGACGGACGCCCGCACGCCATGCCCGTGTGGGGCGCGTGGTCGGGCGAGGCGCTGCTGTTCAGCAGCTCCGTCCCGTCCCGCAAGATGGTGAACCTGCGGGCGAACCCGCAGGTCGTGGTGACCACCGAGGAGGCGGAGAACCCGGTGGTCATCGAGGGGCGCGCGGAGATCCTCACCGACCAGAAGGAGCTCCAGCGGTTCATCGACCTGGTCAACTCCAAGTACGCCACCCGCTATCGTGTCGACTTCCTGGACCCGGAGGTGAACGCCACCGTCGCGGTGCGCCCACAGTCGGTGTTCGGGCTCCGCCAGGGAGATTTCACCGGTTCTCCCACCCGGTGGTCGTTCGTAACCTGAATGTCCGCCGGGATCAATCTGGAGACTCATCGCGTTGGAGTCTGTGTGAAATCACCCTTTCGGCGCCGCAAGCGCGTCAAGGGCCGTCCGATGGGCAACCGCCCGGAGGCGGCCGAACCGGAGATCGTCGAATGGCCCCGCGAGGGGACCGGCAGGTCGTCGCTGATGGGCGCCATCCGCGGCGACGGCGAGACCGGGGCCGGCTTCGGCGGCGGCATGTTCGAGGACCTGGCGTCGGCGTTCGAGGGCTCCAAGAAGGTCAAGGTCGAGGAGCAGGAGCGGCAGCGGCTGCTGCGCCAGGACGACCACGAGCAGGCCGGGGACGGCGCCGCGCGGGACGACCTGGACTCCGGCAAGATCCGGATCCGGCGCACCCCGCCCACCGAATAGTGTCCGTTTTATATCGAACATAGGTTCGAATCGGCGTTATCCTGCCCTCGTGAGCACCTACGTTCCGCCCGGCTGGCCCTCGCAGGTGCATCCACCGGGCACCGACCGTTTCGAGGACACCGCCCTCGGCTGGCTGCTCGAGCTCGTCCCGCCCGAGTACCGCCGCTACGGCGTCCTGCGCCGCTACCCCATCGCCCTCGCCCGGATGGCCCGCCAGCACGTCGCCGCGTCCGTCGAGGCGGCCCGCGAGGGCTTCCGCACGGCCCGCGTCGACCTCGGCGACCTCGTCCCGCCGCACGGCGTCGACTCCGTCCTGGACGCCTACCGCCGCGAGGGCGCCCGCCTCGTCGCCGTCCTGCGCGCCGTGGAGCTGGTCGAGACGGCCCTGCGCGGCCTCGCCGACCCCGACGACCCCGCCCACCGCCGCCCCTTCACCCCCAAGCTTTGATGATCCCGTTGACTCGCTGTCGCGACGTGCGCAAGCCTTTGAGTCGATCCTGACGGGAGGCGGGTTCCGGTGAGCACACCACCCGGGTGGTACCCGGATCCAGAGTGGATGGGCCGCGAACGCTACTGGGACGGACAAACCTGGACCACCCACTCACGCCGCTACGAATCCCGCACCCGCCGCCGCCCCGCACCCCCGCCGGCAGCGCACCCAGCACCCGCCGAACCCGCGCCGGGTTCCC
>NZ_JBIQHY010000043.1:19098-33664 GCF_044508335.1 Actinomadura sp. | reverse complement strand
CGGCCTCCGGCTGATCCGTCACTCCCGCCCCCACACGCCCCCGCGCCGTGGCCTGCGCCTGCTCAGCCGCCCACAGACACCAGCGGCGCACCACCGACCGGTACCGGCACCTCGGCACTGCCGGACCAGGCACATCAGCCCCCAACCGGGCCGCCGCTCCCGGCCTCGCACGTCCCCGCACCGCAGCCTGCGCCTGCTCGGCCGCCCGGGGGTGGCGGGGGTGCGTCGGTGTTTCCGGCGCGGCCCGGGGACGTGTCGGCTCCCCCCGCCGCTTCTGCGTCGGAGCGGGCAGGTGACTGGGCGGTGCAGGGTTCGGTGGGCGGGGGAACGGTCCAGGGGCCGGGTGGGGTGGCTCAGGTGCCGGCCGTGGCGGGACGCGGGTTGCCGCCGGGGGCTCGCGACCTGCCGCCGGGACGGGGCGGGGCCGGGCTGGGGCCGGTCGCGGCCGTTGTGGGGGCCGAGGCCGTCCTGGTGGCGGCTGCCGGGTTCGGGCTGCATCTCGTGTGGCCGGTCTGGGGTGCGGTGGCCGTCGTCGCCGTGTGGGTCGTCGTGCTCGCGGCGCCGCTCGGGGCGGGGCGGGTGTACGGGTACCGGGAGCCGGACTCCGCGGAGCGCGTGCGGTTGGCGCAGGCGTGGCGGGACGTCCAGCGGCGGGCGGGGGCCGGGGCGTACCGGCTGGTGGTCGTCGATTCGGAGGAGCTGAACGCCTGCATGCCGTTCGGGCGGACGGTCGCGGTCACGTCGGCGTCGGCGCGGTCGCTGCCGCCCGGGCGGCTGGAGGCCGTGCTCGCCCACGAGCTGGGGCATCTGCTGGGGTGGCGGGCGGTCCCGGCGTTCGTGCACGCGCAGGTCACGCTGCCCGCCAGGGCGCTGCTGCGGGCGTTGCGCAGGTCGTGGTCGCCGGTCGGCCCCATGTGGCGGCGGGCCGTCGCGTGGCATCGGCCGATCGGGTTCGTGCTCGTGTTCCTCCTCGCGCTGGCCGCCGCTGCGGTCACGGTGGTCGCGGCGGTGCCCACGGGTGCGGCGTACGCCGCCGCGTGGGGTGCGCGGCTGCTGAGCCGGCGCGGCGAGGGCAGGGCGGACGCCGTGGCCGTGCGGCTCGGGTTCGGCGCCGAGCTGGTCGCCGTTGTGGAGGACCGCATCGAGCACGCCGGGGAGGGGCTGCCGCTCCACCTCGTCCGGCGGGCTCAGGGGCTGCGGCGGCGGCTCGGGTGATCAGCCCCCGCCGCCGAACAGCGGCGGCGGTCCCTGGCGCGGGCCGGGCCGGTGGCCGGGCGGCGGCCCCGGGTCGGACGCCAGGGGCGCCCGCGGGGGCGGCGGCGCGGGCGGCGTCGCCCACTGCGGCGGCGGGGCGGCCCACTGCGGCGGGAGGCGGGAGAGCGCGGCGGGGCCGGGAAGCGCCTGGCGCGGGGCGGGCGGGTCCGGGAGGGGGCCGGTCGTGACGCGGTCCAGCGTGATGATCGCCGGGTCGCACTCGACGGGCGTGATGGTGCGGCCCCCGCCGGGCGCCGACTGGACGAGCAGCAGCGCATGGTCGGGAAGGTGCTGCAGGGTGACGGGTTCGACGACGTACTCGTACACGCGCTGCGTCGTGTCGGCGTCGCTCCAGTTGGTGCTCTCCGCGTAGGAGTAGGCGGCCGACCAGTTGCGGGTGGTGGAGGTCGCGGTCCCCTCGGTGTCGCTGCGGCTCGTCGAACCGCCCCGGTTCCGGCCGCGCTGGCTGGACGTCGAGCGGTCGGGGAACAGCCCGAACATCTCCCCGCCCGAATAGCCGACACCGGAGGAGCTGCTCGTCCCCCAGTTGCGGGACGTTCCGGTCGTGCGGCTCGTGCTCCGGGTCTCCGAATCGCCCTCGCCGCGCGTGCCGGTGGACGTGTGCGACTCGTTCCCGCCGACGTTCTTCGTGATCTGCGACAGGACGAACCGGTGGTCGCGCCCGATGAAGTCGGCGGCCCGCGCGGCGTCCTCGTGGTTGCCGAGCCGCATGAACGCGACCGCGCCGCCGCCGATCAGCGCGGCGGACGTCTCGCGCAGCCGCCGGAACAGCAGGGTCAGCGGGACGCCGCGCCGCTCGCAGGCGTCCGACAGCCGCTCCAGGTGGCGGCGGGCCAGCTCGTCCGCGCCGGCGACCACGAGCGCGGGCGTCGACTCCCAGGACGCGGTGATCCGGTGCGTCACCCACTGGACGATCAGGTCGGTGAGCAGTTCGGACCGCACGTTGCGGGCCTGGCTGTCCAGCGCGATGCAGGTCAGGTAGCCGGCGCCGGCCTTGGACGGCTCGGTGCCGAGGTTCTCCAGGGGGTGGACGTAGGACTCGATCCGCGACAGGTTCGCGTGGGCCTGGCGGCGGTACTCGACGGTGAACAGCTCGTTGGCGATGCGCCGCCGTTCGTCGCGGGTGAGGGCGTCCCCGTCGTCCGGTTCCCCCATCAGGACGCGCAGGGCGGCGGCGATCCGGGCGAGGGTGACGTCGTCGCCGAGGGCGCCGCACACCTTGGTCAGGATCCGGTCGTCCATGCTGCGCTCGGCGCGGGCGGCGTCGGGGGTTCCGCCGTGCATGGACTCCACGATCGCGTCCACGAGGTCCTGCGGCGGCATGTCGGCCAGGAGGCCGGAGGACGCCTGCCGGCTGGGCAGGAGCTGCGCGTCCACCCCGATCCAGGCGGCCCTGGCCAGCTCGACCAGTTCGCGGCTGACGACCTCCCGGGACAGGTCGAGGACGAGCAGCGGCTGGACGGCGAGGGTGGACGTCCCGTAAGTGGTGAGCAGCGCCTCCCAGGCGAACAGCGTCCCGCCGAACACGTCCAGGCGGCGGCCGGGGCGCGGCGCTGCGCCCCATTCGGGGAGCCCGTCGAGCCGCGCCCGCTCGGCGGCCTCGTGGGCCTGCTTGCGCGCGTGCCACTGCCGCGCCTGTTCCTGGTAGCCGCCGACGACCTGCTTCTCGGCCAGCGCGTGGGCCTGCCGGGCGGCCTGCCGCTGCCGGACGGCCCACCATGTCAGCGCCCCGCCGGGCGCCATCGCGATGACGGCGAGGAGCAGCGACCCGATCGAGAGGCCGGTGGAGGCGCCGGCGGAGCAGGCGGCGAACATGACCAGGACGAGGGCGGCGGCCCCGCTGACCGGGAGCGTCCGGCTCAGCCTGCGCTGCGCGGCCCGCTCGGTCTCGGCGACCCGGCGCGCCAGGTACTCGGGGAGCGCCTGCCGCCGCGGCGGCGGCTCCGGGAACGGCGTGCGGAACCACCACCGGTCGCGGAACACCCATCCGATGCGGGGGTCGGGGCTGAAGAGCCGTTCACGGCGCGACAGCAGCCCCCCGTGGTCGACCGGTTCGCCCGTCACGACGCTGAACCCCCGCTCTGCTCGGGTGCCGACTGGACCGTCACGCCTTCGGGCCGCGCGGCGATGCCGCAGACCACCCAAGCAGATTGACTGGGAACTTGTCAGGCCCTCCGTCTCAAATCGGCCTTCACACCGCGTCTCTTGCTCAATAGCCTGACTCCCCATGGCGGGGACGGAGATGTGGGAGCTGGTGCGCGGGCTGCCGGTGTGCCGGCTGCTGGAGGTGCCCCGCCCGGACCGGGAGGACGGCCGGGACGCGTGGCGCGACCAGCGGCTCGCGGCGCTGGTGTCGGCGTACCACGCGGGCGGGGAGCCGGTCCTCGTCGGCTGGCGCCGCGCGGCGGCGTTCGGGCCGGCGGAGGTGTTCGTCGGCGGGTCCGGGCTCATCGCCGACCGTGACGGGCGCGCGGCGACGCTGAGCCTGCCGGCGGGCGGGCGCGGGGTGGTGCTCCCGGGCGGCGTCGCCGAGGAGTCGATGGCGCACTGGGTCGGCATCGGCGGCATCGCGGACGGCCTGCTCGTCGACGACCGCCTCGGGGAGGAGGAGCCCGCCCGGCCGTCGCTGGAGGACGGCCTGCTCTCGGTGTGGACGCAGCCGTTCGCGTGGCTGCTGGTCGCCGAGCCCGTGGACCCGTCCGAGGCCGAGCGCCTCGCCGACGACCTCGCCGACCGGCAGCAGCGCGCCCAGTCGATGGCGGAGATGTCGCCGGAGGAGTCGGTGGCGGCCGTCCGGATGGAGCGCCGGCACCGGGAGCTGCGCCGGTCCGCGTCGTCCGGGCTGTGGCGGGTGCACCTGGCGGCGGGCGGCGCGACGCCGGAGGCCGCCGCGCGGGTGGCGGCGCTGGTGTGCGCGTCGGCCGACCTCTCGGGGCTGCCGTACGCGCTGGTCCCGGGCGCGAAGGGGCCGTTCGAGGCGAGCACCCGCCTGGTCGCGGCGCTGGCGCGGCCGCCCGTCCGGGAGGTCGCCGGGGTCCGGTTCGTGATGCGGCCGGAGTTCGACGTCACGCCGGAGCCGGCGGGCGCCGGGGTGCCGCTCGGCCGGGTCCTGGACCGCAACCGCCGCGAGGTCGGGCCGCTGTCGCTGCCGCTGCCCAGCCTGAACCGGCACACGTTCGTCTGCGGCGCGACCGGCGCCGGCAAGTCGCAGACGATCCGGTCGCTGCTCACCGCCGCGTCCGCCGCCGGGCTGCCGTGGCTGGTCGTGGAGCCCGCGAAGGCGGAGTACCGGCTGATGGCGTCGCGGCTGGCGTCGGCGGGGCTGCCGGACGCGGAGGTCGTCGCGATCCGCCCGGGGGACGCGGAGGCGATCGCCGCCGGGATCAACCCGCTGGAGCCCGCGCACGGCCCGGACGGGCGGCCGTTCCCGCTGCAGACGCACGCCGACCTCGTCCGGGCGCTGTTCCTCGCCGCGTTCGAGGCGGACGAGCCGTTCCCGCAGGTGCTCTCGGCGGCGCTGACCCGCTGCTACGAGCGGCTCGGCTGGGACCTGGCGCTCGGCGAGCCCGTGCACGCGGCCCCCGGGGGGCGCGCGGGGCCGCCGCCGCGCTACCCGACCCTCGCCGACCTGCAGGCCGTCGCCGAGGAGGTCGTCGACGACATCGGGTACGGGCAGGAGATCACCGACAACGTGCGCGGGTTCATCCGGGTGCGGCTGTCCAGCCTGCGACTCGGCACGACCGGGCGGTTCTTCGAGGGCGGCCACCCGATCGACTTCGACGCGCTGCTCGCCCGCAACGTCGTCCTGGAGATCGAGGACGTGGGCGACGACCGCGACAAGGCGTTCCTGATGGGGACCGTCCTCGTCCGGCTGGTGGAGCACCTGCGGATGCGGCAGGGCGCGCCGGGCCTGCGGCATCTCAGCGTGTTCGAGGAGGCGCACCGGCTGCTGCGGCGCAGCGAGCAGGCGGGTCCCGCGTCGCACGCGGTGGAGACGTTCGCGAGCCTGCTCGCGGAGATCCGCGCGTACGGGGAGGGGCTGGTCGTGGCGGAGCAGATCCCGTCGAAGCTGGTCCCGGACGTCATCAAGAACACCGCCGTCAAGATCGTCCACCGGCTGCCCGCGCAGGACGACCGGGACGCGGTCGGCGCGACCATGAACATCACCGGCGCCCAGTCGCAGTTCCTCGTCACGCTGACGCCGGGCGAGGGCGCGGTGTTCGCCGACGGCATGGACTTCCCGCACCTGGTGCGCATGCCGGACGGCTCCGGGGTGGAGCGCGCGGCGCCGCTCGCCTCCCCCGGCGTCCTGGTGGCCCCGCGGAGCGGCACGTGCGGCGCGGACTGCCGCGACTCGCCCTGCACTCTGCGCGACATGCGCACCGCCCAGCGCGCCGTGGCCGACCGCCCGGAGCTGGTCCTGTGGGCGGAGCTGGCCGCCGCCGCGCACCTGACCGGCTGGGGCGCCCCCGCCCCGGACCCGTCCGTCCTGGACGGGCTGCCGCGCCGGCTCCGCGACTGCGCCGTCTCGCACGCCGTCGACGCGGCCGTCGCGTCCCGCGCCGCTCCGCCGGACCTGGCCGGCCATCTGGTGGCCGTCCTGCACGGCGAGCCGTGCGCCGACGACGAGACGCCCTATTTCGCCGCGCCCTACCGCTGGTGCCTCGTCCTGGAGGAACTGCAGCGAGCGCACAAGGAGAACCCCGACGGCGGCCGTCACCCGCTCAGCGGCAAATGGGAGGCCCTCTACAACAGGGCCATTCCCGGCGGCACCCTGGCCGATCAACTCGCCGTTGTGACCGCCTGGTGGAACCGCGACCAGCGGGACCTCGACGCCCGGTCCCTCGCGCTGTGGGGCACGACTTCGGCGATCGAGACCGCGGTGGGCGCCGTCCGGAGCGACGCCGACTGGCCGGACCGCCTCCGCGAGGCCACCGCCGGGTTCGGAGACGCGGGCGGCCTGATCGAGGGCTTCATTCCCACCGAATAGCCGTCTTCTGATGCACCCTGGCGACCATGGGGATTCTGGAGCAGGTGGCACCGAACCTTGTCGACGTCCTCCGCCGCGACGCCTGGTGGATGCGACGCCACCCTGCGGGGCGCCCGCCGCCTGCGGCTCAGTCCTTGACGAGCTCCGCCTCGACGCTGATCTCGGCGCCGGCGAAGAGCCGGGACACCGGGCACAGCTCGGCCGCCTCGTCGACCGCGGTCTGGAAGCCGGCGGCGTCGAGGTCGGGCACCTTGCCCTCGACGCGCAGCGCCGACGACACGATGGTCGGCACGCCGTCCACCTCGTCGAGCGTCACGGTCGCGGCGACGGTGAGGCGCTCCGGCCGAGCCTTGTGCTCGCCGAGCCGCAGCGCGAGCGCCATGACGAAGCAGGACGAGTGGGCGGCCGCGGCGAGCTCCTCCGGGCTCGTCTTCCCGTCCGGCCGGACGGTGCGGGCGTCCCAGCTCACCGGCAGCCCGCTGAAGGCGCCGGTCGTCCCGTTGAGGGTGCCGCTCCCCTTGGCGAGGCTGCCTTCCCAGGTGGTCTCCGCCGTCCGCTCAGCGATCGCCATGTCCGTCTCCTCCTACTGTGACCGGATTACTTTTTTCCACGCTTCACCTATTTTTACAGGCTTATATGTGAAAAAAACAAGGGCGAGCGCGGCGCGATGACCCGGTCGCGGGGGCTTGCGGGGTGTCAGGCGGCGTAGTTGCGCAGGACGCGGAGGGCCTCGGCGGCGTGCGGCCCCTCGGCGGTCAGCGCGGTCTGCGCGGGGGTCAGCCGGCGGGCGCCGACGCGGCAGAACTCCGCGGCCGGGCCGGTGATGCGCGACGGGGCCGCGGGGTCGCCGAACGTCCAGCGCGCCCCGCCGGGGGCGGTGAGGTCGCAGTGGACGGGCGCGTCCGGGAGGCCCTCGACGGAGAACGCGTAGGGCAGGGTGCGGTGGGCCAGCCAGGCGATGTGCCGGAGCCGGTCGGTGTCGGGGTAGGCGATGCCGAGCGGGACGGCGATGTCCTGGGCGTGGGCCCAGTGCTCGGCGATCCGCGTGGTGGCGAGCGTGCGGGGCGAGAGGGAGGTCCGCACCCAGGGCATGCGCGTGCCCGGCGGCTGCGCACGCAGGAGGTCGGCGGTGGCGAAGGCGGACCTGCGCCAGCGCGCGAGCAGGTCGGCGGGAGGCGACCCGCGTTCGGCGGCGACCATGCCGTCCACCACGTCGTCCACGCTGCTGCCGGCGGACGACAGGAACGGCGTCGCCTCCCCGGCGGCCGGCTCGCTGATCACTTCGTTGGTCTGCGCCAGGTGCAGGACGACGTCGGAGACCGTCCAGCCCTCGGCGCCCGACGGGTGCGCCCACTGCTCCGGGGTCAGGGACGTCAGCATCGCGTCCAGCTGCTGGTACTCGGCGGTCAGGTCGTCGAAGACATCGGCCATGCCGCCACGTTAACCGAATCTGATTCGGTTTGATCTGTCCACAGGTGGTCAGGCGAGCTTCTCCAGGCGGTCGGCGGCCTCGGCGGCGCCTCCGGCCGCCGCGAACGCCGGCCGGGCGGCCTCGGCGGCGGCGCGGTGCGGGCCGTCGGCGAGGACGGCGGCGAGGGCGGCGCGGAGTTCGTCCGGGCCGTCCACGGAGATGCCCGCGCCGGCGGCCTCCACCCGGCGGGCGATCACCGGCTGGTCGTCCCGCATCGGCGCCATCACCAGCGGAAGCCCGTGGGACAGGGCCGCGCAGACCGTGGAATGGCCGCCGTGGCAGGCGACGGCCGAAAGGCGCTCCAGGAGCTTGTGCCGGGGGACGCGCTCGCGGACCAGGACGTTCGGCGGCGGCGCGTCCACCCCGGCCCCGGCGAAGACGGCCTGGACGTCCATGTCGCGGACGGCGTCGGCGGCGGCCCGGAAGAACCGCTCGGCGGGCGGACCGGTGACCTTGCCGAGGGTGACCAGGACGGCGGGGCGGCCGTCCAGCCACTCCCACGGGAACGCGCACGGCGCCTCGCGGGTCGCGGCCGGGCCGACGAAGGCGAAGTGGTCGGGGAAGAAGGAGGTGTCGCCGACCAGCGCCGACGTGGAGAAGACCAGCGTGAGGTGGTCGGAGAAGCGCAGGTCGAGCAGGTCCTCGATGCCGTGGCCGAGCTGGAAGTCCCCGATGTGGTCGCGGATCTCCTCCTCGACGTCGGGCCGGTCGGCGAGCGGGCGGGTGAACTCGGCGGGCGACGCGGCGGAGGTCGCCCAGGGGATCTCGCGGTGCCGGGCCGCGACGGGCGCGGCGAGCACGGCCTGGTCGGAGACCACCGCGTCCGGGCGGAACCGGTCGAGGGCGCGCTCGACGCCCGGCATCATCGCGTGGCCGAGCGGGACGAGGAAGTCCTCCCACAGGAAGCGGACGGCGTCGAGGCCGCGCAGCTCCAGCCAGCGGTCCCGCACCGGGCCGAACTCGTCCCCCGCGGTGCTGAAGATGCGCGAACCCGGCCGCAGCAGCGGCTCCAGCGTCGGGCGGTGCCCCGTCCAGGCGACCTTGTGGCCGCGGCGGGCCAGCTCGGCGGCGACCGCGACGGTCGGGGCGATGCGGCCGGTGAGCGGCGGGACCGCGAACAGGAAGCGGCGCTCCGGTGTCCGCACCCGCTGGATGCCCGGGTCGCCGAGGATGGACGGGACCTGGACTCGGCGGGCGCTCGCGCGGCGCTGGGTCATGCTCGGCTCTCCTCCATGTCCGTACCGGCGGACGCGGTCGTCCAGGCGACGACGTGTCCGTCGAGTTCGCGGGTCTGCACCGTGGTGACCGCGCCGCCGGCGGCGATGAGGAGCCGCTCGGCGTCGGCGACGGTCACGACCAGTTCGGCACGGTCCGTCTTCATCGACTGCAGCACCGCCTGCTTGGCCGCGCGGACCCGTGCGTTGTTCTCGTTGACGGCCAGCCCGATGCCCGCCGGGACGGCGCCGGGCCGCACGAGGGCCACGCCCAGCTCGGCGTCCGAGGCGATCGAGACGGTCAGGGGCTCGTCGAAGGGGCCCGCCACGGCCGGCCCGTCCTGCACGGTGAGCTCGGCGGGGAAGAGCGGGCCGTGGCCGTTGCGCCAGAGGTGGTCCCTGACGGCGTCCTTGGCCGCGATCCGCCCCAGCAGCCACGGCCCCTGCGCGACCGGCGGGAGCGCTTCGTACTCGGCGCGCTCGGCGGCGCGCAGGTACTGGCGCATGAGCAGGTCGCGCGACGCCGTGCCGTCCCAGCGTTTGCGGGCCAGCGTCCACCCGCCGGGCTGCGGCTCCCCCGTCCCGGACACCTCGGGGGTGAACTTCATCCGCCACAGGGCTTCGTCCGTGTAGAAGCGGTGCGTGGTCCAACCGTCGATGCGCGCCCACACCGCCCCGTCCTCGCGGACCATCTCCGCTGAGCAGCGCATGGTCGTGTCCGTGAGGGACTGGTTCCAGACGGTCGTCTCCAGCCGCTCCCCCGGGGACGGCGACGCCCCGTACAGCAGCACCCGCTCGATCCCCACGGGGAACACGGTCTGGTTGGTGTCGCCGTACACCTGGATCCAGTGCGCGCAGAGCTGCCCGGCGCCGTCCATGAGCGCGCCCGGCGTGGGCAGCGCGGTCAGGACGGCGCGCACACCGTCCTCCGCCAGGGCCGTGATCTCGCTGATGCCGCGGAAGAGCGGGCCGTGGAACATCCAGCGCTCCTCGTACAGCCGCTCGGCGGTGACGATGGGCGGCCCCTCGATGGTGAGCGGCGTGTGGTCCGGGGTGGGCGGCGCCGGGTAGCGCTCGGCGAGCAGGACCGTCCCGTCGGCGTAGTCCGGGATGACGACCTTCACCTTGCGCGGGCGGGCGCCGCCGTCGGCGAGGCGGGCTCTGATGTCGACGGTCGTGGGCGGGTCGGCCACCATCCACCGGACGGCCCGGACGTCCTCGAACCCGACGACGACCATGTCGGGCAGCAGCTCGCGCGCCGTGCCGGCCATCGCCTCCACCAGCGCGGCCAGCGGGACGACCGGGAACCGGTCCGACATGTCGGGCCAGCCGGGGGCCTGCGGGACCAGGCAGTGGTCGGCCAGCTGCGGCATCGCCTCGACGGAGAAGACGCGGGAGACGCTCAGCTCGGCGGCCGCCGGGGACGGCTCCGCCGCCGCGGCGGGCGACGGCCCGCCCCCGAGCGCCTCCAGCACCGACTGCGCGCCCGTCGTCGCGTCGTTGAGCAGCGCCTCCAGTTCCGCCATGACGGGATCGTCGGCGGGCAGCGACGGGACGCCGGGCGCCGGGCGGATCGGCTCCACCGTCCCGCCCAGCCTGACCAGCGGCGTGCCGAGGTCGAGCCGCAGGCCGCCGGCCGGCGCGGGCGGCGCGCAGCCGCCGTAGCCCTCGGCCCACAGCGCGGCGACGACCCGGCGCAGCTGCGCCATCCCGTCCCGGTCCGGCACGTTGACGGCCATCGCCAGGTGCTCGCGGTCGCCGAGCCGGTCGGCGACGAACCCGGTCAGCCCGCCGGGCCCGACCTGGACGAACGCCCGCACGTGCGCCGCGCCGTACAGCTCCTCGATCAGCTCGCCGAACCGGACGGGCTCGCGCAGGTGCCGGACGGCGAGGTCGCGGACCGCCTCGGCCCCGCGCGGGAACGGCGCCGCCGCCGACCCCGACCACACCGGTACGCGGGGCTCGCGGATCTCCAGCGCCTCGAACGAGTGCCGAAGCTGCTTCTCGAACGCCTCGGCCGGGGGCGCGTGGAAACCCGTCCGGAACGGCAGCTCCGTGCCGAGGACCCCCTCCGACGCGAGCCGCCCGAGGATCTCCCGGACGGCCTCCGGCGGCCCGCAGACCACCGACTGGTGCGGGCAGTTGTCGTGGCTGACGACGACCCCGGACCCCGCCGCGGCGGCCTCCCGCGCCCGCGCCGCGCCGCAGCCGAGCGCCGCGTACAGGACGTCGGGGCCGTCGAGCACGGCGCCGTCGAGGTCCCGGACGAGCGCGGCGGCGTCGCACATCCCGGCGACGGCCATGGCCGTCCACTCGCCGAGGCTGTGCCCCGCCATGACGTCGGCCTCCACGCCCAGCTCGGCGAGCGCGGCGGCCAGCAGGCGCCCGGCGCCCAGGACGTCGGCGGCGTGGCCGATCAGGTCGGTGCGGCCCGTGAGGCCCGGGTCGGGCATCCCGAAGTGCTCGGCGACGTCGGCGACGCGCGGGGCGAAGGCGGGCTCGAACCCGGGGAACAGGAACGCCAGCCGCCCGCCCTCCGCGAGCAGGGGCCGCGGCGAGAACCACACATCGCTGCGGCCGCGCCACGCGGTCCCGCGCTGGACAACGGCCCGCGCCAGCTCGAGCCTGCGGGGCGTGGGACCGACGATGGCGAGCCTGCACGGAAGGTCGGGGACGTCCTCCGCCGCCCGCGCCAGGAGCCTGCCGTCGGGGGCGGCCAGCTCCTCGGCCAGCTCCTCGGCGGTGCGCGCGGCCAGGCGCAGCACGGCCTCGCCGTCCCGCGGCGTGTCGAGCCTCCGCCGCCCCGCCCGCCGGGCGCACGACGACGGCGGCTCCTCCAGCACGACATGCGCGTTGGCGCCGCCGAACCCGAAGGCGTTCACCACGGCCCGCCGGGGGCCGCCGTCCCGCCGCCACTCGGACGCCTCCCGGAGCGGCCGCAGCCGGCCGTCCTCCAGCGCCGGGTGCGGGTCGTCCACGTGCAGCGTCGGCGGCAGCACGCCGTCGCGCAGCGCGAACGCGGCCTTGATCAGCCCGGCCATCCCGGCGGCGTGCATCGCGTGCCCGATCATCGACTTGACGGTGCCGAGCCCGACCGGCGGGCCGTCCGCGCCGAGGACGCGGCGCAGCGTCGCCAGCTCCGCCTCGTCCCCGGCCGGGGCGCCGGTGCCGTGCGCCTCGACGAGCCCGACCGCGCCGGGCGCCGCCGGGTCCAGGCCCGCGTCCCGCCAGGCGCGCTCGACGGCGAGGACCTGCCCGTCCACCAGCGGGCTCATGATGCTCGCGGCCCGCCCGTCGCTGGACGACCCGGCGCCGAGGATGACCGCGTGGATCCGGTCGCCGGCGCGCTCGGCGTCCGACAGCCGCTTGAGCAGGACCATCCCGGTGCCCTCGGCGAGGAGCGTGCCGTCGGCGGCCCGGTCGAACGGGCGGATCGCCTCGCTCGGGCTGAGCGCGCGCAGCTGGCTGAACAGGCTCCACACGGTGGCGTGGTGCGCGAGGTGGACGGCCCCGGCCAGCATCGCGTCGGCCTGCCCGCCGCGCAGCGCCCGCACGGCGTGCTCGACCGCGAGCAGCGACGAGGCGCACGCCGCGTCGAGCGTGTAGGCGGGGCCGCGCAGGTCGAACGTGCCGGCGATGCGGGACGCGGCGAGGCTCGGCACCAGCCCGATCGGCGCGTCCGGGCCGTCCGGGCCGAGCCGCTCGCAGAACGCCCGGCGGATCTCCGCCAGCCGATCCTCCCCGAGGTCCGGGACCAGCTCGGCGAGGATCGCGGCGACCTGGTGGGACGTCCGGACGCGCTGGTCGTGGCGGGCCAGGCCGGGCGTGATGTAGCCGCCGCGCCCGACGACCACGCCGATCCTGGACCGGTCGGGCAGCCGCTCGTCGCCGCCCGCGTCGGCGATCGCGTCCCCGGCGGTGCGCAGCGCGAGGAGCTGGTCGGGCTCCATGCCCCCCACGGCGGCGGGCAGGATCCCGAACCGCGCCGGGTCGAAGGTGGCCAGCTCGTCGACGAACCCGCCGCGCCGGCAGTAGAACCGGTCGCACTCCGGGGCCCGCGTGTAGGCGTCCGGGTCGTAGTAGAGGGCGGGGTCCCAGCGCCCGGGCGGCACCTCGCTGATCGCGTCGAACCCGGCGAGGACGTTGCGCCACAGCTCGGCCGCCGACCCGGCGCCCGGGAACACGGCCCCGGCGCCGACGATCGCGATCGGCTCGCGGTCCCTGTTCACCGGTCGTCTCCGGTCAGGAGAACATGCGTCTCGTCCCCCGCGCCGATCTCCCGCACCAGCGCCGCCGCGGCGGCGCCCGGATCGACCGCCCCCAGGCCGGCGACGAGCGTCCGCCCCCGCAGCCGGCGGCGCCACGCGTGCGCCAGCATCGCGCACGCGTCGTCCCCGGCTTGCATGTCGTCGCCGCGGAGACCGCACAGGACGGCGAAGAACCCCACACCGGACGGGACCGCCTGAGCGAGCGCGGCGGCGCCGTCCACCCGCGCCCGGTACGCCTCTTCGAGGCCGCCGGGCGTCTCGGCGAACCCTGCGGCGTGGATGACGCCGTCCAGGCGCCGGTGGGTCAGCTGGACGTTCTCGACGAGGCTCCGCACGGCCTGCGCATCCCGCGCGTCGCCCACGTGATACCTGACGGACGCCGCATGCTCCCGCATCAGCCGCACGTCCTGTTCGGGCGTGCGGCCCATGAGCTCGATGTGGCAGCCGCTCGTCCTGGCCAGTTCCAGGGCCGTCCGCGCGACGACCTCGTGCTCGCCGCCGGTCAGCACGACGACCGCGTCCCGCCCGAGGTCAGGGGCGCCGTCCGGCGGCTCGGACGGGAGCAGCTCCAGCCCGCGCCGCACGCCGCCCCGGTGCCCGACCGCGACCGGCCCATCGGGGGCCAGCAGCTCCGCCATGATCCGCCGCGCGATCGCCCGCGGGGTGTCGTCGGTGTCCATGTCGAGCGCCCGCACCAGCGCCTCGGGCCGCTCCCGCGCGAGCGTCCGGGCCAGTCCTCGCAGCCCCGCGCCCGGCGCCGGATCGCCGGCGGCGCCGCCGGCGAACCCCTGCCCGAACGTCCCGCCGGCCCCGCTCGCGAGGACGAGCCAGCGCGGCTCCCCCTCCAGCGCACGCCCGATCCCCGCGAACGCCCAGGGCAGCACGGCCGCCGCCCCCGGCCGCAGGGCCGCCAGATGGACGAGCCCGTCACACGGCCCGTCGACGTCCGGCAACGTCCGCACCTCCGCACCGCGGCGTTCGAGCAGATCGCCCAGCTCGACCGCGATGCCGCACCCGTCGTCCACGAGCACGAACCGCGCACCGGCGAAGGCCTCCCCCGGCTCCGGCGCCCTGGGAAGGGGCTCAAGCTCCACAAGCCGCGAAACCCGCCGCACGACCCGACCGCGACCCCCAGGCCGCGGCCACACCTGCCGGTCGGCAGAACACTCCCCCACCGCCCCATCCGCGGCGGGCTCCCCCCGCCAAGCCGGCCCCTCACCCCCGACCGACTCCCGACGCACGGCCGGCTCGTCGCGCACAGCCGCACCCTCACACATGATCGGTCCACCGCGCACGGCCGAGCCCTCTGACACGACCGATCCCCCGCGCTCGGCCGACTCCCCGCGCA
>NZ_JBIQHY010000043.1:0-18998 GCF_044508335.1 Actinomadura sp. | reverse complement strand
ACGGCCGAGCCCTCTGACACGACCGATCCCCCGCGCTCGGCCGACTCCCCGCGCAGGGCCGAGCCCTCGCGCGTAGCCGAACCCTCGCGCGTAGCCGAACCCTCGCGCGTAGCCGAACCCTCTGACCCGGCCGATCCCCCGCGCATAGCCGAACCCTCGCGCACGGCCGATCCCCCGCGCGTAGCCGAGCCCTCTGGCACGGCCGGCTCGGCGCGCACGGCCGGCTTCTCGCATGCGACCGGTTCCCGTGGCGCGGCCGGTTCTTCGTACTCGGCCAGGTCTTGCCGCACGGTGGATCCAAGGCGCGCTGCGGGTTCGGCGCGCACGGCCGGTTCGTTGCGCATGGCCGGGACTTCGGGGACGGCGGGTTCCTGCTTCGCGGCCGGGGTGGGGCCGCCGGACAGCGCCATGGTTCGTACGTGGGCGCTTGGGCGGGCCGGTGGCGGGACGCTCGGGCGCGGCGGTTCGGCGGGGGCCGCCAGGTGGCGGAGGACGACCTCGCGCTGGGCGGCGATGATCTCCCGGCTCGTGCGCAGGTACTCCAGGACGGCGGGGTCGGCGGGGCGGGCGGCGGCGATGCGCTCCGGCGGGCGGAGCGCGCCGGGCGGGTAGCCGCCTGCGGCGGTGCGTACGCGGTGGCCGTCGACGAGCCAGCCCGGCGCGGCGGTACCGCCGGTGAGCGGGCGGGTGCCGCGTCCGGCGAAGAGGGGCAGCGGGTCGACCGCGATGCCGGCGGCGGCCAGCTCGGCGAGCGCGCGCAGCAGCGCCACCAGCCCGTTCTCGCCGGGGGCGGCGCAGCTGACGGCGGTGTGCGGGCGGTCGCCGAGGACCGCGGCGGCGAGGTCGGTCAGGGCGCGGCCGGGACCCGTCTCCACGAACGTGCGGGCTCCCGCGTCGTACATCGCCTCGATCTGCTCGGCGACGTGGACGGGCGCGGGCGGCGCCGCGGCCAGGTCGGCCGGGTCCGTCTCGTGCGGGCGGGCCGTCGTGTTCGCCCAGACCGGGAAGGCGGGCGAGCGGAGGTCGCGGCCGAGGAGGTCGTCGCGGGACGGGGGCGCGCCGGCGCACACGGCGCCGACGTCGATCATGTCGGTGTCGTCGATGACGCCGGCGGCGCAGAGCGCGGCGAGTTCGCCGTGGCCGTGGCCGGCGGCGAGGTCGGGGTGGACGCCGACGGCGGTGAGCAGGCGGTGCACGGCCAGGCCCGCGACGCCGGTGCCCTCGTGGCGCCCGCCGGCGAGGCGCAGCAGGCGCTGGAGGCGGGGGAAGGCGACGAAGAGATCGGCGACCGTGCCGGGCCGCCCGTCCTCGTCCGGGAACAGGAAGGCGACCTGGCCGGGCTCGCCGGACGCGAGGCGGACGCCCCGCTCGGGGCGGAACTCCGCGGCGAGGGCGAGCTTCTCGCGGAGGTCGTCCGGCCCGGTCGCCGCGAACGCCGCCTGCACGGGGCCTTCGAGGGACGCGGCGGTCCGGGCGAGATCGCGCAGGCGGGGCTCCCCGTCGTCCAGGAGCCGCGCCAGCCGGTCGATCTCCTCCCGCGCGGCGGCCCGGTCGTCGCCGCGGATCAGGAACAGCTCGGCGGGCCACTCGGCGAGGCCCGACACCGGTTCGGGAGCGCCCGCATAGCCGGAGAGGACGGCGTGATACCGCGCGCCGCAGAACCCGGAGGCGCCCACGCCCGCGAACCGGTCGCCGGGGCGGGCGGTCCAGGGGCGGGCCGGCCCGGGGAGCACGCCCGTGTGCAGCGCGCAGGCGATCTTGATCAGCTCGGCGGGGCCGTCCGTCCCGGCCAGCCCGGCGGCCGACGGCGGCACGCCCGCCCGCTCGTGCGCGCGCTCATGGGCGGGCCGGCCGCTGGATCCGGCGACGGACTCGACCACCGCGTAGATCCGGTCGCCGTCGCGCTCGGCGTCGGCGAGGCGTTTGAGGACGACGCAGGCGACGCTCTCGTCCGGGGCGGACGCCAGGTCGTGCAGGCGGGCGCCCACGCAGAGCGCCATGGAGCTCGAACCCGTCACGAGGTCCTTGCAGGCGGCGTCGAGGGCCGCGAGGGACGTCCCGGCGATGGTGCAGGCCGTTCCGCCGAGGCCGAGGCGGTCGGCGATCCGCGCGGCGGCCGCGCCGGCGGCGGCGCCGTCCGGGGAGTCCCCGGCCGGACGCGGGAGCTGCTCGTCCAGCCCGGCCGGGAGCCCGCCGAGATAGGACGGGAGCGCCGCGCGCAGGGCGTGCGCGGCGCCGAGGTCGCCGCCGCCCTCGGCGGCGAAGAACACCGAGGTCCGGGACCGGTCGAACGGCCGGTCGGCGTAGCCCGCGTCCCGCAGCGCGCGGGACGCGACCTCCAGCGACAGCAGCTGCACGGGGTCGATGCCGCCGATCGCGTCGGCGGGGATGCCGTAGGCCGCCGCGTCGAACGGGACGGCGGGAAGACGGCCGCCCGGCTCGCCGGCGCCGCGGACGACGCCCGCCCAGTAGCCGTCGGTGTCGCGGGCGCCCGGGGCGACGCAGCCCATGCCGATGATCGCGATGCCGGCCGGGCGCGCGGGTTCCCGCGCGGCGTCGGCGGCCCCGATGCCCAGCTCGGCGGCGCGCGCCGCGAGGAACGCGGTCGCGCCGGAGGTGACCTGCTCGTGCAGGTCGGCGATCCCGGTCCGGGCCGAGCGCAGCGCCGCCGCCTGCCCCATCGCGTACATGCCTTCGGAGCGCTGCCGGACGGGGTCGACGGGCGTGCCGAGCCGCAGTCCCCGGCTCGCCAGGTGCAGGCGCCCGGAGTTCAGCTTCTCCAGGCGGCGCCGCACCTCCGGCTCCGGCGTCCCGGCCTGCTCCAGCTCGCGGCGGGTCTCCTCGAACGTTTCGACGTAGGGGGTGCGGGCGCAGCGGACCGCCTGCCCGGGGGCGGTCTCCAGCAGGGCGGTGCCCTCGCAGGCGAGCGCGACCTCCTGGTAGCCGGGCGCGATGGCGCCGGCCGCGACCGCCTCCTGCGTGAACAGGTAGGCGGTGCCCATCAGGACGCGGACGTCGGCGCCGCGCTCGGCCAGCGGCCCGGCCAGCGCGGCGACCATCGCGGCGGACCGCTCGTCGTGGACGCCGCCCGCGAACATCAGCGACAGCTCACCGGCGTCGCCGCCGAACCCCATCAGCCGTTCGACCTGCGCGTCCCACAGCGGGAAACTCGCGTGCGGCCCGACGGGGCCGCCGCCCTCGCGGCCCGCGAGGACGAACTTCCGCGCGCCCTCGCCGAGGAGCCGGCCGAGCGCCTCGGGCGACGGGGCGTGCAGGTAGGCGGCGATCCCGGCGGCCTCGAGCGCCGCGGCCTCCGCGGCGTCCCCCGCGCCGGTGATCGCGTACGGGGGGCGGGCGTCCCGGACGGCGGTGAGCTGCTCCGCGCGCAGTTCCGGCGGCGCCCCGGCGGCGATCGCGGCGCCCCAGGGACGGTCGCCGAGCCGGTCGGCGGTCTCCCGCAGCAGCGCCCGCACCCGGCCGCCGTCCATCGCGCCGAGCGCCAGGAAGGGCAGGCCGCCGTCCTGCGCGACCGCGCCCGCGAACGCCGACCGGTCGCTGACCTGCGCCATCGGCCCCTGCACGGCGACCGGGACGGGGCGCGGCGCCAGCGGCTCGGCCCGCACGGCGGCCCGCAGGTGCGCGGCGATCTGCTCGCGGACGGCCTGGACCACTCCCCCGGCCGTCTTGTGGCGGCGGACGAGCGCCGACGCCGGCGCGTCGAGCCCGCCCAGGTCCATCTCCCGGACGCAGGCGAGCTGCTCGTCCAGGACGATCCCGGCCGCGCCGCCGGCGACGGACGCCGCGGCCGTGTGGGGGCCGATGCCGCCCGCCGCGTACACCGGGACGTCGAGGTCGGCCAGCAGCCGCTGGAGCAGGATGAACGTGGTCATGTCGCCGCGGCCGCGCGCGATGATCCCGACCTGGTCGGTCAGGCCGCGCCCGACGCGGACGGCGGCCGCCGCCTCGGCGGGGTCCGCGACCTCGATCAGCAGGCGGCGCCCCCGGGCGATCGCGGCGATGTCGAGCCAGTCGCCGGACGCGGGCGCGGGGGCGTCCACGACGACGGTGCCGGCGGCGGGCGGGACCTCCGCCGCGCGGACGCCGCACCCGGCCGGGACGCGGACGCCGAACGGGCCCGCCCACCAGCGGCGCACGTCGGCGAGCGCGGCGAGCGCGGGCGCCCGGTCGGCGCCGAGGTCGAGGATCCCCGTCCCGCCGGCGCGCGCGACGGCCACGGTGAGATGGGGCACGGGCCGGCCGGGCGGGGCGGCCCCGATGATCTCCGTCCCGGCGCCTTCCGCGGGGGCCGGGTGCCCCCGTGACATGCCGTATCCGCCGGCGTCCGCCGTCATGCTGTGCCCCCCGACGTCCCGTGCGCCAACAACGGAGCGCCACACTACGGTCGGCGACGCGACGATTACCGAGACGACACACTCGCGGGCGTGTCGCTGGCTGCGCCGCAAAGAAGATTGGGACGTCCCTTGGCGTGCGGAAGACCCCGAAGATCCGGATCAGCCGGGTACGGCGGCGCGCTGCGCGCGTATCCCGTGCCTGACGATGCCCTCGTCGAGCCACCGGTCGAGGTGCCGCCACGTGGTCGCCCTGGCCTCGCGCCCGGTCAGCACGCCGAGGTGGCCGCCGGACGCGATCTCGAACCGCACCTGCGGCGCCCCGCGCAGCGCGCCGACGAGCGGCCGGACGGCGCGGACGGGCGCGAACCCGTCGCCGCGTCCCGCGACCGCCAGCACCGGCACGCCGATCCGGCCGAGATCGACGGTGCGGCCGCCGATCTCCACGGCGCCGCGCAGGAGGGCCCCTCCGTCCAGAAGGGCGCGGTAAATCCGTCTGGCGGCATGCCCGGGATGGGCGGTCGTCAAGTGCCGGAAATGCTCCATCGCCTCGATCTGCGCGAGGAAATCGGCGCTGTCGAGATGGCCGATCATCGCGCAGGGGCGCAGCAGATATTTCTCCACGCCGCCCCGGTCCGGCGGCGGGGCGAGCCGCGCCGCGGCCGCGTCCACCGGCGCGGCGACGGCGGCGACCGACGCGATCGGCAGGCCGGGGTCGGCGGCGGCGGCCAGCAGCGCCATGATCCCGCCGAGGCACCAGCCGACGAGCTGGACGGGCTGCCCGCCCGCGTCCCGGCTGACCGCGCGGATCGCCGCCGGCAGCACCTCCCCGACCCACCGCTGCAGGGCCGGGTCGGGGTCGTCGTACCGGGCGGGGTCGTGATCGAGCAGGTAGCTGCGGCGCCCGGCGCGGACGACGTGCTCGGCGAGGCTGCACCCGCGGCGCAGGTCGTAGCAGCGGGCCGGGGTGCCCGGCGGCGGCACGAACAGCACCGGCGGCCCGGCCGGCACCAGCCCCTCCGGCGGCCGGTAGCGGCGCACCGTCCGCCCGGGTCCGGCGTCGATCGGCTCCGCCGGCATCGGGCGCAGATCGGCGAACCGGTCGGACAGCGCCAGCCGGAACAGATTGGACGTCGCGTCTCGCAGGCCCCGCGGGGAGAGGATCATTTCGTCAGTATCCGTCCGCATTCGTGGATAACGGCGCGGGCGCATTGACCAAAGGCGGCCGCCGCCGTCCAGGCCATTAATACACTGGTCACCGTCCCCCGGAAATCACCGCCCTGTGAAGCCTGCGTGAATTCGGCTTGACAGCGCGGGCCGGAGGTGGCCTCGTGAGAATCTCGCACGGGGGCGGCGACATCGCGCATAATGGCGATCACGGTCCGTGGCGGCCCGGAACCCGTGCGGGCCGCCCGGGCACCCGCCTCTCCCCCTTCCCCGTCCCCCGCGCCGGTTCGACGGCGGCGACGGGGGGACGCTGAGGGAGAACGCTGATGGACGAGGCGGAGGTGGCGATGCCGGATCCTCACCTGACGGAGGTCGGCTGGGCGGGGTCCGTGCTGCGGCTCACCGGCCGGTTCGAGCCCGGCGGGGCCGTCCCCGAGATCGAACTGGTGCTGCACGAGCAGGATGAGGGCGGCCGGCTGCGCGTGCCCGTCGCCGTCGAGGCCCGCAACGGCGTCGTCACCTTCGAGGCGGAGGTGGACGTCGCGTCCGTCATGGGCGGGCGGCCGCTGCCCGGCGGGCTGTGGGACGTCGGCCTGGCGATCGGCTCGCCGCCGGCGCCCGGCACGGTCCCGCTCGGCCGCGCCCCCGGCATGGACCCGTCGCCGCAGCGGCGGTTCCTGCCCGGTTCGGTCACGGTCATCGCCTACTTCGGCATCGACGGCCTCCTCAAGGTCGACGTCGGCGGGCGCTCGCACTCCGCCGGGTCCGTCCGCGCCGACGGGACGCGCTGGAACGGGGAGCGCGCCGAGATCGTCGTCACCGGCCACCTGGACCTGCGGGAGATCAGCATGCCGATCTCCGGGACGCTGCTGCTGACCCAGCCGGCCTCGGACCGCAGGTTCGAGGTCATCGCCATGCTGGAGGAGCAACCCGACCGGCTGCGCTACACCGCCGCCGTCCCGGTGACCCGGGCGCTCATCGACGACCCGCTGCCGCGCGGGACGTGGGACGTGTCGCTGTGCGTCGGCTTCTCCGGGATGCACCGGGAACTGCGGCTGCTCGCCCCCGACGAGGGGGTGGACGTGCAGGTGTGGCGGCGGCTCCGGCATCTGCGGGTGACGTCCTCGACCGCGCCCGACCCGCTGACGATCACCCTCGGCCGCGCCTGAGCGGCCCGTCCCAGGGGAACTGCCGGGACGCGCCCACCACCGCCGACAGCAGCACGACCACGGCGGTCCCGCCGGCCAGGTTGAGACCGGACGTCGCGAGCGCCGCGTCGAACGGGCCGCGCATGGTCAGCGGCAGCACCGTCAGCACGAAGACGGCGATCGCGCCGATGCACGCGAACGCCCGGACGGGACGCGCCGCCGTCGCGAGCAGCAGGTGCATCAGCGCGGTCGCCTGGATCGTGGCCGCCATCGCGCACAGCGCGTAGCTGGTGGCGGCGGGCGCCGCGGGCGTGTGCCCGCCCGCGAACACCGGGACCTCCACGCCGAACGCCGCGCGCAGCGCCATCACCGCGGCGAACGCCAGGCCGCCGCCCACCAGGGACGCGGAGATGCCCGTCCACCACAGCGGGCGCAGCGGCGGCCCGGACTCGGCGGCGGCGATCTCCTCGTGCAGCGCGACGAAGTCCTCGTACCGCTTCGGCGGCGCCTCGACCGTGCGGCGCCGCGCCGTGGAAGGGCACCGGAACGACCGTTCCCAGGGCCGCGGCGCAGGACGGCCGGCGTGCCTGCCGGGCAGGCCGCCGGGGTACCGCCCGGATGGCGAGTCGGGCATGTTCCCTCCCCCGGGTGCGAACGTAGACGTGCTACCCGGCAGCGATGTGGGAACTCGCCCAAGTTCGACAATTTGCAGTTGTTTGGCCCCGTACCCCGGCATGCCGGCGCCCCCGGCGGCGGCCTGGGGCCGCGGACCGGGGGCGCCGTCCCCGTCCGGTCGTCAGACGTCCGGTCGTCAGACCTGGCCGGCCTTCTCCAGCGCCGCGCAGCACGTGCCGGTGATCAGCCTGGTCACCACGTACGGGTCGACGTTGGCGTTGGGGCGGCGGTCCTCGATGTAGCCCTTCTTATCCACCTCGACCTGCCAGGGGATGCGCACGGAGGCGCCGCGGTCGGACACGCCGTAGCTGAACGTGCTCCACGCGGCCGTCTCGTGCATGCCGGTCAGCCGGCGCTGGATGTCGGCGCCGTAGTTCGCGACGTGCTCGTCGGCCTTCTCGGCGAGCGCCTCGCACGCCGTGATGATCGCGTCGTAGCCCTCGCGCATGGCCTTGGTCGAGAAGTTCGTGTGCGCGCCGGCGCCGTTCCAGTCGCCCTCCACCGGCTTCGGGTCGAGGGTCGCGGCCACGTCGTACTCCTCGGCGATGCGGTAGAGCAGCCACCGGGCGACCCACATGTGGTCGCCGACCTCGACCGGGCCCGCAGGGCCGATCTGGAACTCCCACTGGCCCGGCATGACCTCGGCGTTGATGCCGGAGATCTTCAGGCCGGCGTCCAGGCAGGCGTCCATGTGCCGCTCGACGATCTCGCGCCCGAACACCTCGTCGGCGCCCACGCCGCAGTAGTAGAAGCCCTGCGGGGCCGGGTAGCCGCGCTCGGGGAAGCCGAGCGGGCGGCCGTCCTTGAAGAACGTGTACTCCTGCTCGATCCCGTACCAGGAGTCCTGGTCGGCGTACTGCTCGGCGATCGGGCGGAGCTTGGCCCGCTGGTTGGTCTCGTGGGGCGTCCCGTCCACGAGGAAGACCTCGCACAGGACGAGCTTGTTGGCGCCGCCCCGGATGGGGTCGGGGCAGGAGAAGACCGGCTTCAGGACGCAGTCGGACCGGTCGCCCGGCGCCTGGTTGGTGCTGGAGCCGTCGAACCCCCAGTCCGGCAGATCTGCGCCGTCGGCGAGGATCCGCGTCTTCGACCGCAGCCGCGCGGTCGGCTCGGTGCCGTCGATCCAGATGTACTCGGCCTTGTAGCTCAACGTCGGTCCTCTCGTTCCGCCTGGCCTCACGGGTTCGGCCCCGTAGAACGTGCCAACCGGGCATTTCCGACCTGTTGCCCGTATGTGAACGCCATGTAACACGCACCCCGACCTGCGGAGACGTTCGTCACACCGGCCCATTGCGCCCGCCGCCGCAAAGTCCCCCCGATTGTTTACCCCACCGGCACCGGCCGATTACACCGCCCGTTCCAAGATGATCACGGAATGCCGTCCGGCGCATGCCGCGGCGGCTCCTACCAGGAAAAACAGAACGGGGGAAAACGGATGAGGCGGATTTTCTCGGCCTCGCTCGGCACGGTCGTCGTGCTGGCGGGGCTCGCCTCCGTCGCGCCGGCGAGCCAGGCGGCCGGCGGCCCGAAGGGCGGGCGCACCCATGTCGTCCTGCCCGGCCATTCGATCCAGGCGGCCGTCGACCGCGCCAGACCCGGCGACACCATCCGGCTCAAGAAGGGCCACTACGCGGGCGGCGTCCTCGTCCGCAAGCGCCTCACCATCCGCGGCGAGGGCAACGAGACGATCCTGCGTCCGGGGCACCGCGACCACTGCGCCAAGGCCGGCGCGCCCGGCATGGGCATCTGCGTGATCGGCAAGGCGAAGCACCCGGTCAAGGGCGCGACGATCCGGAACCTGAGCGTGCAGGGCTTCAAGGCCAACGGCGTGCACGGCATGTACACCGACCGCCTGACGGTGCTGGCCGTCCTCGCCAAGAAGAACGGCGAGTACGGCATCGCCGAATTCCGTTCGACCCGCGGCCGGTTCGTCTGGAACTGGACCCTCGACAACGACGAGGACGCCGGCCTCTACGTCGGGGACGCCGCCAACGCGCGCGGCACCGAGGTCGCCTACAACCACTCCTACGGCAACACGCTCGGCGTCCTCGTCCGGCACGCCCACCACGTCAACGTCCACGACAACGAGATCACCGGCAACTGCGTCGGGGTCGCCCTCGTCGACGACGGCCAGAAGGGCGGGCAGGGCCACAACAACGTCTGGAAGAACAAGATCTACAAGAACAACCGGAGCTGCGCGGGGCACGGCCCCGTCCCGCCGCTCGGCGGCACCGGGATCCTGTTCTTCGGCGGCGAGCACAACACCGTCAAGAAGAACGTCGTGAAGTCCAACCGCGGCAAGCTGGACTACTCCGGCGGCATCGTCCTCTTCCCGGGCGTCGCCGCTCCGGGCGGCCACGCCCTTCCGGCGCGCCACAACCTGATCAAGGCCAACGTCGCCCGCGGCAACGCCCCGTACGACCTGGTCGACCAGAGCGGCAGCAAGACCAACCGCTTCGTGCACAACAAGTGCCGCACCTCGAAGCCGCGCGGGCTCTGCTGACCTGACCCGCACGCTCCGCGAGGACCCCTTTCCCGCGTCCGGGAAGGGGGTCTTCTCGCGCGATCACCCCCGGCCGCGCAGGAACCGCTCGCCGAGGGGGGTCAGCGCGTGGTGCACCGTCTTGCCCCGGCGCTCGCTGGCGATGAGGCCGGCGCCGCGCAGGGCGGCCGCGTGCTGGGACGCCGACGCCGCGCTGACGCCGAGCCGCGCCGCCAGCGCGCCGGTCGTGAGCTCGCCCTCGGCGACCGACCGGAGAGCGGCCGCGCGGGTCCGGCCGAACACCCGCGGCAGGGCCGCGCCGCTCGACCCGCTGAGCGGGCGGGACGCCGGGAGCACGATGCTCGCCGGGCCGCCGCCGGCGACCAGGACGCGCGGGCCGGTGACGAACGGCGACGGCATGATCACGAGCCCGCGTCCGCGCAGCCGGACGTCGCCGTCGCGCAGCGTCTCGATCTCCAGGACCGGGGGCGTCCAGCGGACGGCGGGGTGCAGGTTCCCCAGCAGGCCGCCGATCCCCTGCTCGGCCATCGTCCTCGCGTGACCGGCCGCCTCGGCGGACAGGTGCTCGCCGAGTTCGGGCCACACGTCCGCCAGCGCGGTCCGGTGGAAGTCCCTGAGGCCGCGGACCAGCGCCCGCATCGTCTCGCGCTCCCCGGCGGCCAGCCGGGGCAGCCACGACGCGGGGGGACGCGGGCCGTGCGAGCGCTCCAGCTCGGCGCGGATGCGCCGGGCGGGCGTCGAGGCGACGGCGTCGAGCTCCGCTTCGAGCCCCGGCACGGGCGTGTACGGGGTCAGGAAGTCGGGGAGCCAGCGGCCGGGCGGCACCAGGTCGAGCAGCAGGCGGGACGGGCCGGTGAGCCGGGCGCGCGTGCGGGACCGCCACCCGCCGGGGATCGGCGCGGGCCCCGGCCGGCGCAGGGCCTGCGCGCCGAGGACGGTCTGGGCGATCGGCGAGAGGCCGGGAATGACGCGGATCCTGGCGAGGTCGTCGTAGTCGAGCCAGAGCCGCAGCATGACCGGAATCTATGACATTTCGGCTATTTCCAAAATCATTGCGCGGGGTTCGGGGCTCATGGAGGGTGCCGCCATGAAGCGCCTGATCTGCCGCACCGTCCCGTTCGTGATGGCCGCAGCCTTGATCTCCATCGCGGCGCCCGCACGCGCCGGCGTCCACGAAGGCGACATCGACGGGGTCCCGTACCGCGTCGAAGTCCCGAGCCGCTGGAACGGGACGCTGCTCCTCTGGAGCCACGGCGCCTACAGCCTGGAGTTCCCGGCGCCCACGGACATCTCGCTGACCAACCATCCGGCGACTGAGCGGTGGCTGCTCGACCACGGCTACGCGCTGGCGGCGTCCCAGTTCCGCACGGTGCGCGGCTGGGGCGTCGTGGAGTCCGGCCTCAAGGACCAGATCGCCCTGCTCGACTGGTTCACCGCCAACGTCGGCAAGCCACGCCGCACCATTTCCGCGGGGGCGTCGGCGGGCGGCCTCGTGGCCGTGCTCCTGGCGGAGCGCAACCCTGCCCGCTTCGCCGGCGTCGCTTCGCTTTGCGGCGTGCTCGGCGGCACCACCGGGCACTTCAACAGCGCACTCGATGCGAACTTCGCCATCAAGACGCTGGTCGACCCTGGGCTCGAACTGGTGCGCATCAAGGACCCGGAGGCGAACACCTCGAACGCTCGGGGCGTCCTCACGTCCGCGCTGGGTGACGCCAGTGGCCGCGCCCGGCTCGCTCTGGCGAGCGCTCTGGCGGACGTCCCCGCTCGATACACGTCGCGTGCGCCGACGCCGAAGACGCTCGCCGAGCAGGTACAGCAGCAGTACTACTACGCCGCTTACGACCGGGGCGCCTTCTGGGGTCTGAACCGGTCGGACATGGAGTCGCGCGCGGGCGGAAACCCGTCCTGGAACACCGGCGTCGACTACCGGAAGCTGTTCGCCCGCTCCAGCCAGAAGTCGCTGGTCATCAAGGCGTACCGCGAGGCCGGGCTGAGCCTCCGCAAGGACCTGGAGAGGTTGAACGCCGCACCGCGCATCAAGGCGGACCCGAAGGCCGTGCGCTACATGGACCGCTTCGGCACCCCCACGGGCCGCACACCGTGGCCGGTGATCACCCTGCACTCGACGGGGGACGGCAACGTCCCGCCCGAGAACCAGCGCTATTACGCCACGCAGGTGCGGCGAGCGGGCAACCCGGCGAACTTGAAGCAGCTCTATGTGGACCGGGGCAACCACTGCACTTTCAGCGCGTCTGAAGAGATAACCGCCCTGCGAACCCTTCTGACCCGCATGGATACCCGCCATTGGCCCGGCACGCGCCCATCAGTGCTCAACCGGGCCGCCGCCTCACTCGGCCCGGACTACCAGACCGTCTTCGACCCGGACCCTGAGCCGGGCCTGCACCCGACGACACCGTCCTTCACCCTGCACCACCCGTCGCGCTACCTGCGTCCGTAGCCGCTGCGCGGGGGCATGACCCCCTGTCTCCGTCCGTCCCGGAAACAGGGGGTCCTCGCGGCTACTCCGCGTACGGCTGGTTCTCGCCCTGGGCGCTGTAGCTGATGCTCCAGACGTAGCCGTCCGGGTCCGCGAAGGTGCCGCCGTACCCGCCCCACGACAGGGGGCCGGCCGGCTTGTGGATCGTCGCGCCGGCCTTCTCGGCCTCCGCGATGATCTCGTCCACCCGCGCCTCGCTGCGGACGACGTACGTCAGGACGATCCCGCTGAAGCCGCTGCCCTCGGGGCTCACGCCGACCTGGCCGGCCAGGCCCGCCCGCTCGTAGAAGCCGACGAGCGAGGACCCGTCCGACGCGAAGATGATCGACACGCCGTAGTCGTCCCGGATCTCCCAGCCGAGCCCGTCGGTGTAGAACCGCCTCGTCCGGTCCATGTCCTGGACGCCGATGAGGATCGTGCTGACGTGCGCTTTCATATCTGGTCCTTTCGTCACATCGGCGTGGTCCCGCCGGTCAATCGGTATGACAGGCACGGATGGAGGAATGTGACGGATGGCCGAACACGACTGGCTGAGCGAGCGGTTCGCCGAGCACCAGGGCCGCCTGGAGGCGCTGGCCTACCGGATGCTGGGCTCCCGCAGCGAGGCCGAGGACGCGGTACAGGAGGCGTGGCTGCGGGTCGGCCGCGCCGACACCGGCGAGATCGAGAACCCGGGCGGCTGGCTGACGACGATCGTCGCCCGGGTCTGCCTGAACATGCTGGAGTCGCGCCGGACCCGGCGCGAGCATTCAGCCGGTGCCCTACCGCCCGAGCGGGCGGCCCCAGCCCAGGCCGGCCCCGAGGACGAGGCCCTACTAGCCGACTCCGTCGGCGTCGCGCTGACCGTCGTGCTGGACACGCTCACCCCGACCGAACGTCTCGCGTTCGTCCTGCACGACATCTTCGCCGTCCCCTTCGCGGAGATCGGCGCCATCCTGGACAAGTCCCCGGCAGCCGCACGCCAGCTGGCCAGCCGCGCCCGCCGCCGGGTACAGGGCGCAGCCGAGGAATCGTCGCGCTCGCCCAACCGGGAGATCGTCGCCGCCTTCCTGGCCGCGTCCCGCGGCGGAGACTTCACCGCCCTGCTGGAACTGCTCGCCCCGGACGCCGCGGCCGGCGAGATCCGCGGCGCCCGCGAAGTGGCGGCCTTCTTCTCCGGCCGAGCCCAGGCCGCCCGCCTGGCCCTGGTCAACGGCGTCCCCGGGGCCGTCTGGTCGCACCGAGGCCGCCCGAAGGCCGTCTTCTCCTTCACCATCACCGCCGGGAAGATCACCCGCATCGACATCGACACCGCCCCGACCGATCTCGACATCGTCTACCTCCCGACCGCCGAGGAGCGGTGATGAGCCGCCGCACTCTGGCGGTCCACGACCTGGACGAGGCTCTCGCCTTCTACCGCGAGGTACTCGGCTTCAACGTCGTCCACCGGGACGCTCAACAGGCGACCGTCAGCTCCCCGAACGCACAGGTCGTCCTTGCGGCCTCACCAGACCTCGAGGACCCGAGCGAGCTCACCGTCCCAACCGACGACTGCGACGCCGCCTTCGAGCGCACTGAGGCCGCAGGCGCCGAAGTGATGCAGGAACCGATCACCCGTCCCGACGGCACCCGCACCTGCGCGTTCCTGGACCCGTCCGGCAACACACTGCGTTTCATCCAGTCCGCCGGGCACCGATGAATTCGACGGCCGGGCATGGTCCACACCTGCGGACACACGGATCTGGAGGAGCCATGCCTGCACTACCGCCCATCGTCGACGCCGAGACCTGGCAGCAGCACCTCGACGACCTGCGCGTCCGGGAGAAGGCCGCGACGCGGGAACTCGACGCGATCGCCGCCGAGCGCCGCCGGATGCCGATGGTCGAGATGCCCGACTACACCCTCGAAGGCGAAAACGGCCCGGTCAGCCTCGCCGACATCTTCGAGGGCAAGAGCCAGCTGATCGTCTACAACCACATGTGGTTCCCGGACGAGACCTGGCAGTGCTCGGGCTGCACCGGCTTCACGTCCCAGTTCACGCGCCTGGAGTTCCTGGACGCCTACGACGCCCGGTTCGTCATCGTCACGCAGGGGCCGATCGAGGAGGCACTCGCCTACAAGCGCCGGGTCGGCAACAAGATGACCTGGTACTCCACCGCGAACAGCTCCTTCGGCAGCGACGTAGGCGCGCCCCCAGGCGGCGGCTTCGCAGTCAACGTCTTCCTCCGCGACGGCGACACCGTCTACCGGACCTGGCACACCAACGGCCGGGGCACCGAGCAGCTCAGCCACTCGTTCGCCCTGATCGACGTCCTCCCGTACGGCCGGCAGGAGGAATGGCAGGACTCCCCGAAGGGCTGGCCGCAGTCCCCCACCTACTCCCGCTGGCCCAGCTCCGAACAAATCGCCGCCGCCTACGGCGAGCACTCCTAACGGTTAGTACTCCGGCCGCCTGTGTACCAAGCCGACGGCACTCCCGAACCGTGACGTCGCTCTGCCGTCACGGTCCGGGATCCGGGGGCGTTGGATCACTTGGCGAGCCCAGCGGCCATGTCCGTCCGGGCCGGGCGACGGACGGGGAGCACGTGACCACGCCGGTGTGCCAGCCACATGAACACGACGGTGGCCACCACGCCGAACACCACGGCGTACACACTGCCCTCCGGTCCGAAGTCGCCGCCCGTGACAAGCGCGGGACCCGACATCGTCGCGTCCAGCAGCCCCTGCGGGGTGTTGCTGCCCGACACCTCGGTGCTGAAGATGGCGCTCGCGGCGACGTTCCAGCCGAAGTGCAGACCGATCGGCACCCACAGCTTGCGGGTGGCGATGTACGCGGCGGTCAGCATCCCGCCCGCCTCGATGGCGATGGCGACGGCGCCCCACAGGGTGGCGTTCGCGTTGAGCAGGTGGATCAGGCCGAACAGCGAGCCGGTCAGCACGAGCGCGATCCAGGTTCCGGTCCAATGCTCGACGTTCCGGAACAGGACACCGCGGAAGACCAGCTCCTCGGTCACGGCGGCACCCGCCATGATGCCGAGCAGGGCGACCGCGTTCGCCGGCGTGCCCAGGCCGTTGATCGTGTATTCGCCGATGAAGGCGATGTTCGCGATGACCGTCCCGAACAGCGCGATGCCGAGCAGCGTGCCCCAGCCGATCGCGGCGCCTGCCCCCTTCGGCGACACTTCGACGGGGGTCCGGTGCTCGGTGCGCCGCACCACCCAGCCGTAGACCAGGACCGCGACGACGGCCGTCAGGACGCCGGCGACGAGCGCCAGCCAGGGGTTGTCCTTCGCCGCCGCCGTGCCGAAGCTGCCGGGGATCCAGACCGCCACTACCGCTAAAAGCTGCCATATCAGACGCATGATGACTCCTTCGTGAGAATCCGCGGCGTGGGCGCCGCGGGCTGTCGGCAGGGGTGCGCTCAGCCGGAGAGGTCGACGCCGAGGGCGATGTCGAAGGTCCCCGCGCCGTTGCGGGCCAGGCCCATCAGCAGCGGGCCGACCGCTTCCAGCCACCGGGCCATCTCCAGGCCGCCGACATCGAGCGGGCGCAGTCCGAGGCTCTCGATGAACGCCGACACGTCGGCCTTGGCCCGCGCGTCATCTCCGGCGACGAACACGTCCAACGGACGCCCCTGGGCCAGCACGTGGCCGAAGACCGTGTTGAACGCCTTCACCACGTGCGCACTCTCCGGGACTGCCTTGGCGATCTCCTGCGCACCGGACGTGCCTTCAGGGGTGACGACCCCGGTGGCGTCGGCGTTGAACGTGTTGGAGATGTCGATGATGAACTTGCCGGCCAGTGCGTCCCCGTAACGGGCGACGACCGGCACGGCGCTGGCGTATGGCACGGCCAGGACGACGATGTCGCCGACCGGGACGGCGCCGAATGTCCCAACTGTGGCCCCGCCGCCGAGCGTCGCGGCCAGGTCCTTCGCCTTGGCCGCGTCGCGGCCGATGATCTCGACGCCGTTGCCGCCGGCGACCGCGCGTGCGGCTATGGCGTGGCCCATGCCGCCCAGGCCGATAATGCTGACGCCACTCATTTCGTCTGCCTTCTTTTTTTGGAACTGATTAGGACGCTGTGCCTGCTGCCAAACGGTTGTGGCCCTTGCGCCATTCCCGTGGGTAGGTCGGTATCCGATACTTCTTTCAGCAGCTGCGATACCCTGGAGGCATCGCCGGACCGGGAGGCTTCATGGATCTGGACCTGCGCAAGGTCCGCTATTTCGTCGCCGTCGCCGGCAGGCTGCACTTCGGCCGCGCCGCCGATGAGCTGCACATCGCGCAGCCGGTGCTCAGCCGGCAGATCCGCGCGCTGGAAAAAGATCTCGGCACCCCGCTGCTGACAAGGGACAGCCACGGCGTGGCGCTGACCGACGCCGGCAGGCAGTTGCTGGCCGACGCCGGCCCGCTGCTGGCCTCCGCGGACGCGGTCCGCCGCCGGGTGACCGCGGCCGCGCGGGGCAGCCGGCGGCTGGCGGTCGGCTTCCGGACCGGTATCCCGGTCATCCCGGCGGCCCGGGCGTTCGAGGCCCGGCATCCGGACGTGGTCGTGGACGTGCACCGGATCGAATGGGACGACCAGGCCACGATGCTGCTCGACGGCCGCATCGACGTCGGCTTCGTGCGGCTGCCCATCGACGAGACCGGCCTGCGCGTCATTCCGCTGTACACCGAGCCGCTCATGGTGGTGCTGCCCGCAGGCCACCGGCTGGCCGGTAGGGAGCAGGTCACCGAGGCCGACCTGGCCGGTGAGCCGCTGGTCTGGCATGCCGACCCGAGCACGCACCCCACCAGGCGCCCGCACCCCGACTCCGGGCTCCGGGTACGTGGCGTGGAGGAGAAACTCGAGCACGTCGCGGCCGGCCGGGGCATCTCGTTCGTGGGGCGTTCGGAAACGCTGTTCTACTCACGCCCGGGCATCGGCTACGTACCCATCCCGGAACTCCCGCCCGACCAGGTGTGCCTCGCGATGGCGGCATCGCGCACCTCGCCGCTGGCCGACGACTTCTTCACCGCGGCGCAGGCGACGGCCGAGACCACCGCGGAATGCGGGAACTATGAGATGTGACGGCGTGCAAGCGGTGCCGTTTCAAATGAGGTGATTTCAGAGAAACGAATCGGACTCCCGATTCTTAACCAAGCGAGAGACAGCCGGCAGAATCTGACATTCGATGATCAGTCTGTCGAGAGGCTCCCATTCGCTGGCCATGCGGGCATCCTGGCGCGCACGGGCTACTGACCGGCTGAGTTCGTTGGGCAGCGGTGCGCCCCGGTGACCGCCGACATCTGCCGGACGTCGCGGAGGCGTGGCGAAGTGCGGCCCGGCGCGACCGCCCGGTGACCGGCGCCCACGCCGCACGCTTCGAGCGGCCTGGCGCGGGTCGCGCAGCAGCCTGACCGCCGTCTCCCCGATGACCTCAACGCCGGGACGGTCGCCGTTCGGCAAGCGCAAGTCGAGTTGGACACCGGCGAGCCTGATCATCACTCCACCGAAGTCACGCACCGGCCTTCGCGCTGTGGCACCCCCATGCGGTCATCCCGGATCAGCGGCGACATCTCGGCGACTTCAGCGGCGCTGAGCCCGACGCGCTGATCTTCACCGGCAAGCGCGGCGGTGTCCTGCGGCGGGCGAACTTCCGGCGCGCGAACAAGTGGGACGAGACCCTGACCAAGCCCAGCGCGCCGACCTCCGATTTCACACCCCTCCGCCACACCGGGAACACGTTCGCAGCCAAGTTTGAGGCGACGCTCGGCGACCTTTGGAACGGATGGGCCATGACAGCGTGCGGGCCGCGGTGATCTACCAGCGCGCGACGAGCAGGCGCAGGACCAAGAGTGAGGCCAGACGTCTGGTCAGCGAGCCGGGTGCCGCTTGACCTGCTCGATCAGATCAGCGAACTCCACAACGGACAAGGTGAGGTATCCCCTGGCCGGGTCCTTGCTGTCCCGCACCCCGACCCCGGCCCCCAGCGCAAGTCGCCCCAGCTCAACACACTGCTCGTCGTTCACGCCGCCGCTGTAGGAACTCTTGCGCCACTGGACGATCATGTGTACCTCTCCAAGTACTGTTCCACGATCTTGCGAGAGGCTTCCTCGGAGGCAGCCTTCACGCCGATACGGTCGAACGTAATCGAAAGCTCCCGAACTTCGCCAGGCATGATCACGCAGGCTGATCAAGGTCCTGACCTGCCGCGCCCCATAGCTCCCGCGCTCCGATGTGGCACGCAAGTGGCACGGGGCCGCCCTCCCGCGTGGCACGCAAACCGGTCCCCCGCCTGAGCTTCCCGTCTGCCGTCGTCCCGCGCTCCGCGCTGCCGGGCCAGGGCCAGGGGGTGAAGGTGGAGCGCCCCACCGGACGAACGACCTTCACCCCCTGGCCCTGGTCTGGTAGATCCCCGATCGGGACGGCGGCAGACGGGAAGCTCAGGCGCCACCTCAACCATCGGTAACCGTTACGGGCACGCCCCGGGCTTCCCAGAGTCGGAGTGCCCTCGCCGGAGGCATGAAGGAAGCTCAGCCATGTAGTGGTGACCAGCGTCCGGGCGGGGGCGCGCCCCGGTGACCGCCGGCACCTGGCGAACAGAGCGGCGGCTTCGCGATGCGCGGCCCGGCGCGGCCGCCCGGTGACCGGCGCCCACGCCGCACGCTCCGGGCGGCCTGGCGCGGGGCCGCGCA
>NZ_JBIQHY010000171.1:0-10643 GCF_044508335.1 Actinomadura sp. | reverse complement strand
CTGGGTCGCCCACAGGATCCCGGTCCCGGTCAGGGTCATCCCGGCCGCCATCACGAGCTTGACCGAGGTGCGGGCGACCAGGAGCTGGGCCGGGCCGGCGAACACCACCCCGGTCAGGCCGACGGTCAGCCAGGCCAGGCCCGTCGTCATCGGCGAGTATCCGAGCACCTGCTGCATGTAGAGGGTGCCGATGAAGATGTAGCCGTAGAAGCCGGCCCCGAGCAGGAAGCCGACCGCGTTGGACCCGGCGAGGGTCTTCAGCCGGAACAGCCGCAGCGGCAGCAAGGGCGCCTCCACCCCGGCCTCGACGACCACGAACGCGACCAGCAGGGCCGCCGCGCCCGCGAGCAGGGCCAAGGTCCGGGTGTCCGTCCAGCCGGTGTCCGGTGCCCGCGAGATCGCGTAGACCGCGACCACCAGGGCGCCGGTCACGGTGAGGGCGCCGGGCAGGTCGTAGCGGCGCCGCGCGGCGGGCAGTCTGCTCTGGGGCACCACCCGCCGGGTCAGCGGCAGCGCGGCCCCGCCGACGACGACGTTCAGGTAGAAGATGTCGGGCCAGCCGCCGTACCGGGTGAGGGCGCCGCCGGCCAGCACGCCGAAGGTCGCTCCGCCGGCGCCGACGGCGCCCCAGATGCCGAGCGCCTTGTTGCGCTCGGTGCCCTCGGGGAACATGTTCATCACGATGGACAGCGCGGCCGGCAGCACCGCGGCGGCGCCGAGGCCCTGGACGGCCCGCATGATGATCAGGAACGTGCCGCCGGTGGCCAGCGCGCAGGCGAGCGAGGCCGCGGTGAACAGCGCGAGCCCGGCCGTGAACGTGCGCCTGCGGCCGAGCAGGTCGGCGGCCCGGCCGCCGAGCAGCAGGAAGCCGCCGAAGGTGATCGCGTACGCGGTCACCACCCACTGCAGGTCCGCCTCGGCGAAACGCAGTTCGGCGCCGATCGTCGGCAACGCGACATTGACGATCAACAGGTCGACGGCCGTCATGAAGTACGCCACGGCGAGCAGCGCGAACGCCCGCCACCGGCGCACGCCACCGGGCACCGCGGGCGTTCCGCCGCGGATGTCGCTCCTGGGGTCCACTGAGGTCACGTGCGCCTCCGGTCGTCACTGGTCAGGTCCACACCGGTTGCAGCACCGGCCGTCCCGCGGATTCGCCGCCGCGACGGCGATGAATCCGGGCCGCGGCCGGTGTTGCAACTTCAGGAGTGGTCATCCAGGCGGCCACGTGCCACCACCCGAAAGGACAGGTCCCGCATGCCCATGACCGAGGCGACCCTCGCCCTTGCCCAGGCCGGGGACGGTGAGGCCTTCCGCGAACTCATCGACCCCCACCGCCGTGAGCTGCAGGCGCACTGCTACCGGATCCTCGGATCGATGCACGACGCCGAGGACGTGCTTCAGGAGGCTCTGTTGGCCGCATGGCGTTCGATCGGACGGTTCGACGGCCGGTCCCTGCGGGCGTGGCTGTACCGGATCGCCACCAACCGCTGCCTGAACTACCTGCGAGGCCAGGCCCGCCGCCCGCAACCGGCAGGCCTGCCCGACCATGGCGCGGGGCGGTCGGTGCAGGGGGGACCCGCCGAGCCGTGGTGGCTAGAGCCCTACCCCGGTGATCCGGACGACCTCTCCCTCGGCCCCGAAGCCCGATACGACGCCCGGGAGTCGATAGCCCTGTCGTTCGTGGCCGGCCTGCAACACCTGCCGCCCCAGCAGCGTGCGGTCCTGGTGCTGCGGGACGTGCTCGGCTTCCCCGCGGCCGAGACCGCCGACATCCTCGGCACCACCCAGACCGCCGTCAACAGTGCGCTCGTCCGGGCCAGGGCCGGGCTGCCGCCCGACCCGCACCCGCAGGACGTGCCCGTCCCAAGGTCACCGGCCGAGGCCGCCGTCGTCGACCGGTTCGTCAGCGCGTTCCAGCGCTTCGACCTGGAAGAACTGGTGGTCCTGCTGACCGACGACTCCAGGTTGACCATGCCGCCCCAGCCCACCGAGTACCGGGGACCCGAATCGATCGCCCAGTTCCTGCTGGCTCATCAGCGCCAGGAGATGAAATTCGTCCCCGTCCGGGCCAACGGCCAGCCCGCCCTGGTGCTCTACCTCCCCGATCCCAGCGCGCCGATCTGGCGGGCCAACGGCGTCACCGTGCTCACCCTGCGAGGAGACCAGATCCACACGATCACCCGCTTCGGCGACCCGAGCCTCATCACCCGCTTCGGATGCCCCCGCACCCTGCCGAAACCCGGGCGGTAGACGAAGCCGGCCTCGGCGCGCGCCTGGTCGGCGAGGTCGCGTAGGTCGGGGTGCCGGGCAGTGGCAGACGCGGGCTCGGCACCGCCGAGGCGCGCGAGCCGAGTCACAGCCGCGCGACCGACGTGTCGAGGTCGGTCGGGGCGAGCGGGATGAACCGGATCGACAGGGGGTGTCCAGTCGGGCCGGCGGGCCGGCGGTGGCACACTGGGGCGCGGCAGTGCGACGGTCGAGCGGAGGGTGGGGGCGGTGGCTCTGATGCCGTCCGGTACACCCGCCCCCCGTGCGGCCGGGGAGAAGACCGCTGGGCGTCTCCCCGGCCGGGTCCGGGAGTGGCGGCCGCCGTGGCCGCTCGACCTGCACGGGACGCTCTCGCCGCATCGGCGGGGGCCGCATGACCCCGCGTTCCGGGTCGAGCGGGACGGGGCCGTCTGGCGCGCGTCCCACACGCCCGACGGGCCGGGGACGCTGCGGCTCCGGTGGGCCGGCGGCGCCGTCGAGGCGACGGCGTGGGGGCCCGGGGCCGAGTGGTTGCTGGACGGGGTGCCCGAACTGCTCGGCGCCGACGATGAGCCGGACGGGTTCGTCGCGCGGCACGACGTCGTCCGGGACCAGATCGTGAAGCGGCCCGGGCTGCGGATCGGGAAGTCGCGGCGGGTCTTCGAGGCTCTGGTGCCGGCCGTGATGGAGCAGAAGGTGCTCGGCCAGGAGGCGTGGCGCGGCTGGGGCTACCTACTGCGGCGGTTCGGGGAGCCCGCGCCGGGTGCGCCGCACATGCGGGTTCCGCCGCCGCCCGAGGTGTGGGTCCGGATTCCCTCGTGGGAGTGGCACCGGTCCGGGCTGGAGGCCGTCCGCGCGAGGACGATCATCGGGGCCGCGCGGGTCGCGAAGCGGCTGGAGGAGGACGCCGGGGAGGCGCGGCTCAGGTCGCTGCCCGGCATCGGGGTCTGGACGGCGGCCGAGGTCCGGCAGCGGGCGGTGGGCGATCCCGACGCCGTCTCCGTCGGCGACTACCACCTGCCCGCCCTGGTCGGCTGGGCGCTGGCGGGCCGCAAGGTCGACGACGCCGGAATGCTCGAACTGCTGGAGCCCTACGCCGGCCATCGGTACCGGGTCACCCGGCTGCTGGAATCGTCCGGGAGGCGCCCGCCGAGGCGCGGCCCCCGTTTGCCCGTCCGGGACTACCGGTCGTTTTGACCGGGTCGACGGCGGCGCGGCGGCGCAGCCAGAAGTTGTTCGGGGTCCAGTCGAGGCCGTCCCGGCTGTCGGCGCCGAACAGCGGGCCGAGGACGGCCAGGGCGATGATGAGGCCGAGCACGTACAGCATCGTGTTGCTCCTTTGGGATCGCTGGGGGCGTTCCCGCGCGGGGCGATCGGGTGAGCCGGGGTCTCCGGCCCTTTCCGTCGCACCTATAGTTTGACTCAGTCCAACATTCAGGTCCAGCGACAATTGCTGGAGTGATTATGTAAGAATCGCTTCACTATGCTGGATCTGGGACGGTTGCGGGTGCTCCGCGAGCTCAAGCTGCGCGGGACGCTGGGGGCGGTGGCCGAATCGCTCGGCTACACGCCCTCCGCGGTGTCGCAGCAGCTCGCGCAGCTGCAGAAGGACGTGGGTGTTCCGGTCGTGGAGCGGGCCGGGCGGCGGCTGCGGCTGACCACGGCGGGAGAGGTGCTCGCGGAGCACGCCGAGACGCTGCTGGCGCAGGCGAAGCAGGCCGAGGAGGCGACGGTCGCGGCCAGCGGGCGGGTCGCCGGGGCAGTGAAGATCGTCGGGTTCCAGACGGCGCTGCTGCACGTCCTGGCCCCCGCGCTGCCGCGGCTGCGCCGGGCGTACCCGGAGCTCGTGGTGGACGTCCTGGACGAGGAGTTCCACCGGGTGCTGCGGGAGCTCGTGCTGCAGGAGATCGATGTCGTCCTGACCGATGAGTACTCGCATCTGCCGCGTCCGCGCCGCCCGGAGCTGACGGCCGAGGTGCTGGTCACGGAGATGATGCGGGTCGCGCTGCCGGCGGACCATCCGCTGGCGCTGGACGGGGCGCCGGTCCGGCTGGCCGATCTCGCCGGATGCCCCTGGGTGACCGGGCACGTCGGGACGAACCATGCCGATCTGCTGGAGCGGACGTGTGTGGAGCTCGGCGGTTTCCGGCCCGATGTGCGGTACCGGTCCAACGATCTGCTGATCATGTTCGCGATGGTCGCGGCGGGCGGCGCCGCGTGCCTGATCCCCGATCTGGCGCTCGCCGAGCGGGAGGAGGGCATCGTCGTCCGGGACGTGGCCGACGCCCCGGTCCACCGCCGCATGGTGATGTGGACGCGGGTCGGCGCCGAGGTGCGGCCGTCCGTGCGGGCCGTCCTGGAGGAGCTGCGGAAGTCGGCGGACGACCTGGTCGAGCGGCGCCCCAGCTGCCTCCGCGGCGCCCCCTGATCAGGTCTTCCAGGACGAGAGCGCGTCGTCGATCTCCTCGCGGGTCGGGAGCCGCAGGGATTTCGGCGCGTTCTCGGGCAGGTCGTGCTCGCGCGCGTGGGCGGCGGTCATGGTGCCGTCGGGTGCGCGGAAACCGGCGCGTTGCAGGATGTCGAGGGCTGAGCGCGTGCCCAGGGCCGCTTGGAACGCCTCTGCCGCGTCCCGCCGGCGAGGGTCCTTGGTGGTCACCGCATAGGGGTGGTTGAGCATGAGCGTGCCTTCGTCCGGCATGAGGCCCACGACCGGGTTCGGACGGTGGGTCTCGTTGTAGGCGACCACCGCCTGCTCAGTGGTGACGGCGAGGGGACGGGCGAACCGCTCGGCGCCGACCAGCCCGGCCAGGGTCGCGATCGAGCCGCCGTTCTTGCGGAGCGCCTCGGCCACATCCGCGCCCTTGTCGACCTGCTCGATCGCAATCATGGCGATGGTTCCGGTCATGCCGGTGCTGGGGTCGGCCACGATCCGGTCCAGGGCGAGCCCGCCCGCCTTGTCCTTGCGCAGGAGCTTCCAGCTGGGGTCGATGCCGGCGTCCCGGAACTCCTTCTCCACCGGACGGGTGGTGGCCAGCACGACCGGAGTCAAGGCCACCGAGGGCGCCGCCACCGGAACCGATGAGTCGCCCTTCCGGACGATGCTCAGCCACAGCGACGACTCCGGCACCCACGCGTCCGCGTCACCCTCGTAGGCGGCGGGCGCGACCGGTGTCACCTCGGCGCGGACGCAGCGCCCGCCCACCCGGTGCTTCTCCACGTTGAAGCGGGACGCCACGTCGCTCAGCGCGGGCGCGATGTCCGGCTGCGCCGCGACGGTGATCCGCACCTGCGCGCCGGAGCAGGCCGGTGCGGAGAACAGGCCGAACGCCCACGCGCCGCCGACGGCGCCCGACAGCAGCAGCGCCGCGGCCGCCCATACCGCCGGGCCGAGCCTGAGCGAAGCGAACCGGAGGGTCGTCCTCCCGCGTGCACCCCGCCGCTCGCCGGCCCGGCCCGATTCGTCCATGCGTCCGTCATACCGGACTGAGCGGCAGGCGCCGCCCGAAATTCCCGATTCCGTCCGTGCGGCGGGCCGCCTCGATACGCTCCGCCGGCACCTCCCCGTAAAGGGTGGTGCGCTGCTTGGCGGGACGGCCCGCGCGCCGCGCGATCGCCTCCAGGTCGCTGATGGGCTTGAACGAGCCGTTCTCCGACCCGGCCATCCGGCTGATGGTCTCCTCCATCAGCGTGCCGCCCAGGTCGTTCACGCCCCCTTGCAGGACGCGCGTGCACAGCTCGTCCCCCAGCTTCACCCAGGACGTCTGGATGTTGGGGATCGCGCCGTGCAGCAGGATCCGCGCCAGAGCGTGGACGGCCACGTTCTCCCGGACGGTCGGCCCGGGGCGCGCCAGCCCGGCCAGGTAGATGGGGGAGTTGTGGTGGACGAACGGCAGCAGCACGAATTCGCTGAACCCGCCCGTCCGCTCCTGGATGGACCTCAGCAGCTTGATGTGCGCGACCCAGTGGGCAGGCGTGTCGACATGCCCGTACATCATCGTGGACGTCGTCGGGATGCCCAGCTCATGCGCGGTGGTGACGACCTCGATCCACTGGTCGGTGGGCAGCTTCCCCTTGGTCAGCACCCACCGCACGTCGTCGTCCAGGATCTCGGCGGCCGTTCCGGGCAACGAGTCGACCCCGGCCTCCTTCGCCGCCTGGAGCCATTCCCGGATCGACAGGTCGGTCCGGGACGCGCCGTTCACGACCTCCATCGGGCTGTACGAATGCAGATGGATGTCAGGCGCCCGCCGCTTCACCTCACGCGCGAGGTCGAAGTAGGCAGTGCCGGGCAGGTCGGGGTGGATGCCGCCCTGCATGCAGATCTCGGTGGCGCCCGCCGCCCATGCCTCGTCCACCCGGTCGCCGACCTGGCTCAGCGACAGCGTGTAGGCGTCGGCATCGGTCCGCCGCTGCGCGAACGCGCAGAACCGACAACCCGTGTAGCAGACGTTGGTGAAGTTGATGTTCCGCGTGACGACGTAGGTGACGTCGTCCCCGACGGCATCACGACGCAGGCCATCGGCCAACGCGGCGAGCGCATCGAGCTCAGGCCCATCGGCATGCAACAGGGCGAGCGCGTCGTCATCCGACAGTCCCGCGGGGTTCTGCTCCGCGCGCGCGAGAGCCGCCTTGACGTCGGCGTCGAATCGCTGGGGCGCTGATATGCGCTCCTTCAGCGCGTCCCAGTCCCCGTAGACCTCGTCGAAGTCGTCCCGCCGATCGCTCGTCCGCCCCGTCGTGTCGATCGACGTGTGCAGATCCGTCCGCCCGGACGCCTCGAACCCGCCGTCGGGCTCCTGCCACGGACGCCCCTCGAGCACGGCGTCCTCCCGGGCCAGCCCGGTCGCCGGATCCGCCAGGGCCGCCACATGGCCGATCAGCCGCGGGTCCAGCCACGGCTCGCCCCGCCGCACGTACTCCGGATAGATCGTCAGCCGTTCCCGCAGCGTGAAGCCCGCCTCGGCGGTCCGCTCGGCCAGCTCGTCGATCTGCGGCCACGGCCGCTCGGGGTTCACGTGGTCGGGCGTCAGCGGCGAGACCCCGCCCCAGTCGTCGATGCCGGCCCGCAGCATCAGCGCGTACTGGTCGGCGACCAGGTTCGGCGGCGCCTGCACGCGCGCCTTCGGCCCCAGGACGAGGCGCGTCACCGCGATCGTCGCGGCCAGCTCGTCCAGTTCCGCGTCCGGCGTGTCGCGCATCTTCGTGTCCGGCTTCGCGCGGAAGTTCTGGACGATGACCTCCTGGATCGCCCCGTACTCCCGCATCGTCCGCCGGATCGCGAAGATCGCGTCCGCGCGCTCCTCGACCGTCTCGCCGATGCCGATCAGGATGCCCGTCGTGAACGGCACGTTCGTCCGTCCCGCGTCCTCGAGCACCCGCAGCCGGACGGCCGGGTCCTTGTCGGGCGAACCGAAGTGCGGCCCGCCCCTTTCACTGAACAGGCGCGTAGCCGTCGTCTCCAGCATCATGCCCATCGACGGCGCGACCGGCTTGAGCCGCTGGAAGTCGCGCCACGTCAGCACGCCCGGGTTCAGGTGCGGCAGCAGCCCGGTCTCCTCCAGCACCCGGATCGCCATCGCGCGCACATACGAGAGCGTGTCGTCGTAGCCGTGCGCGTCCAGCCATTCGCGGGCCTGCCTCCAGCGGTCCTCGGGACGGTCCCCGAGCGTGAACAGGGCCTCCTTGCAGCCCATCTCGGCGCCCCGCCGCGCGATCTCCAGCACCTCGTCCGGGCTGAGGTACGGCGATTCCAGCTTGTGCGGGACGGTCGCGAACGTGCAGTAGCCGCAGCGGTCCCGGCACAGGCGGGTCAGCGGGATGAAGACCTTGCGGCTGTAGGTGATCACGCCCGGGCGGCCGGCGGCCTCCAGGCCGGCGTCCCGGGTGCGGGCCGCGTACGCGAGCAGATCGTCGAGCTGCGCCCCGCGGGCCTGCAGCAGTGTGGTGGCCTCGGATCGGTCCAGTGTCTTGCCGTCGCGCGCGCGGGCCAGGGCCCGGCGAAGAGCGGAGCTCGTGGCGTCCATGCGGGCACTCTATGCCAATCGTCATAATTTGCGCCGCCCCGGGGGGCGGGGAAGGCCCCGCACCGAACCCAGCCCCGGCGCCCCGCGATCTATTCCCGGCTCACCTGACCTCGATGAACGCGTCCGCGCTCCGCGGCGGACGTTCGCGCGGAGGCGCCGCGGCATGACCGACCCCCACCGCGCCCATCGGGTCCCACTCGTCCGGCAGGTCCAGCACGTCGCGCACCACGTCGCGGCAGAACATCGTGCTCGACACCCAGCACGACCCGAGGCCCTCGACCGCCAGCGCGACCAGCAGGTTCTCCACGCCCGCGCCCGCCGCCACGACGAACATCTCGCGCTCCGCCCGCGACCGGCGCTCGTCCGGATAGTCGTGCGAACCGTCCATCACCAGGCAGGGCACCACGAGGTACGGGGCCCGCCGCAGCACCTCGCCGCGGCGCAGCCGCTTGGCGATCGACTCCGCGGAGAACCCGTCCCGCCGCAGGTCGGCCTCCCACGCGTCGCGCATCGCGTCGAGCAGCCGCGTCCGGGACTCCGCCGACTCCAGCAGGACGAACCGCCACGGCGTCGTGTGGTGCGGCGCCGGGGCGGTGATCGCCGCGCCGACGGCCCGCCGCACCGCCGCCGGGTCGACCGGCTCGCCGGTGAACTCCCGGATCGTGCGCCGCGCCCGCAGCACGTCGGCCGACCCGAACCGGAACATGTCCTCCTCGGGCGGGCGCACCAGCGCCCGCGCCCCGGGCCCGTCCTCGGCCGTGACCAGATGCGAGAGGCCGCGCACCACGGCGATCGGCACGCCGTCGAGCTTCCCCTTCACCAGCTCCCCGGCGGCCGCGATCTCGTCGGCCACGGCGGTGATGGTGGCGTCGAGCCGGTTCCCGTGGGAGTCGTCCCGCCCGCGCAGATCGCTGAGGGGCTCCAGCCCGGCGACCCCGATCGCGGCGTCGGTCAGCCCGTTCCGCCAGGGCCGGCCCAGCGTGTCGGACACGATCACGGCGACGTCCACCCCGGCCCGCTCCCGCACCCCGGCCCGGATGCGCCGCGCCGAGGCGTCGGGGTCCTCCGGCAAGAGCAGCACGGTGCCCGGCTTCGTGTTGGACGCGTCCACACCGGCCGCGGCGAGCACGAGCCCCTGCCGCGTCTCCACGATCCGGGTCTCGCCCCGCGCGTGCGTCCGCCGCGCCACCACCCGCACCGTCTCGGCGTCGATGGCCTTCTCCCGGTCGTCCGCGACCAGGACCCGCCCCTCCGCCTTACTGACGATCTTGGACGTGACGACGAGCACGTCGCCGTCCTCCACCGCGTCCGCCGGAATCAGCGCGGCGATGTCGTCGCCCTCGGCGACCTCCGGCAGCCCCGGAATGCCCGTGATCACAACACTCACGCGTCGTCCTCCACCCGCTTGAGCTCCACCGCGAGATCGAGCGCGGCCCGCGCGATGTCGGCCGTCGCCTGTCCGTCGCTCATCAGCAGCGGCCGCGACCGCACCTCTATGCCCTCGATGCGCACGGCCGCATCGGCCTCGTCGACGAGCCACCCGTCCAGCAGCCCGAGCCCGTACAGCTCCCCGACCGCCTGCGCGGACGTCTCGACCCCGATCGCCGTCAGGCAGGCGTCCGCCATCCCCCGCACCGGCGCCCCGCCGATGATCGGCGAGACCCCCACCACGGTCTTCGCGGCGACGGCGTCCCGGATCCCGGGGACCGCCAGGATCGTCCCGATGCTCACCACCGGGTTGGACGGCGGGAACAGCACCGCATCGGCCTCCTCGACGGCCGCGAGCACGCCGGGCGCCGGTTTCGCGTCCTCCGCGCCGACCGCCGCGATCGACAGCGCCGGCACGGACGCGCGCATCCGCACCCACCACTCCTGGAAGTGGATCGCCCGCCGCCCCTTGTCGTCCTCGATGACCACGTGCGTCTCGACCTGGTCGTCGGTCATCGGGATGAGCCGCACCCCCGGCTTCCACCGGTCGCACAGCGCCTCGGTGACGGCCGACAGCCGGTACCCGGCCGCCAGCATCTGCGTCCGGACGATGTGCGTGGCGAAGTCCCGGTCCCCGAGCCCGAACCACGCGGGCCCGACCCCGTAGGCGGCGAGCTCCTCCTTGACGGTGAACGTCTCGTCCTTCCGCCCCCAGCCCTGCTCCTCGTTGATCCCGCCGCCGAGCGTGTACATCACGGTGTCGAGATCGGGGCACACCCGCAGCCCGAACAGCGTGATGTCGTCCCCGGTGTTGCCGATGACGGTGATCTCCGCGTCCGGAGCCGCCTCCCGCAGCCCCCGCAGGAACCGCGCCCCGCCGATCCCACCCGCCAAGCACACGATCTTCATGCCCCAAACCCTACGGCGCTCCCACCCCACCCA